>SKLX01000083.1 GCA_007121375.1 Bacillota bacterium
AAACCGGTGATTAAAATGAATGGATTTATAAATTTTTTAAAACCAACGGGCATTTCTTCCCATCAAGGCATTGTTTTTTTAAGGAAGCTTTTAAAAATAAAAAAGGTTGGACATGCAGGGACCCTGGATCCTGGGGCAGCGGGGGTATTACCTGTTTGCCTGGGAAAAGGGACAAAAGCATCGTCTTATTTAATGGATTCCAGAAAGAAATACCGGGCTGAAATTTATCTGGGAGTTACTACAGATACCCTGGATACCTGGGGAAGGGTTGTAAAAAAAACCCCTATAGATGGTATAACCTTCCTAGATATTACCAGGGCGGTCGATAAATTCCAGGGTAAAATAAACCAGGTTCCCCCCATGTACTCTGCTATAAAAAAGGGAGGCAAACCCCTTTACCAGGCAGCCAGAAGGGGAGACATCATAGAAAGAGAACCTCGAGAGGTATTTATTTATTCTCTAAATATTTTATATATTGACCTGCCCAGGGTATTACTGGAGGTAGAATGCTCTAAAGGCACCTACATCAGGAGTTTAGCTGCGGATATAGGAGAAAGTTTAGGGGCAGGTGCTTGTTTGTCCTTTTTGTTAAGGACCAAATCTGGTCCTTTTGAAATTAGTGAAGGGGTTACCAGGGAAGAAATAAAAGATTATTACCAGAAAGGAAATATTCAAGACATTATTATGCCTTTAGATACTGCTTTTTTTCACCTGCCTGAAGTAGTCATAAAAAGAGATGCCCAAAAAGCCTTAGTCAACGGCGTAAGTTTAGAAATATCCAAATTGCAGAAATATGTTATTTCAGATAAAATTGTTAGAATTTATTCTCCGGCAAAGGAGTTTTTAGCCTTAGGAAGATGGCAAGGGGAACATCCTTATCTCAGACTCAGGCCTGTTAAGTTATTTGTCTAAAGCAAGGGGAGAAAAAAATGGAGGTTTTCTACGAAATAGACAATTATAAGGGTGAGTATCCACTGGTTTTGGCCCTGGGTAATTTTGATGGTTTGCATATGGGACACAGGAAAATATTAAAAACTACTCAAATTAAGGCAGAAAAAATAAATGCCCGAAGTGGTGTATTGATTTTTGACCCTCATCCTTTAAAGATATTAAATCCCTTACAGGAGATACCTCTCCTTACCACCCTCCACTTTAGAGCAGAATTGATTAATGAACTGGGCCTGGATATTTTTTTGGTAGCTTCCTTTAACAAAAAACTGGCAAAGATTTTTCCCGAAGAGTTTGTTAAGGAGTACCTGGTTGATAAATTTCGGGTTAAAGGAGTAGTTGTTGGGTATGATTATTCCTTTGGTTATGGAGGATTGGGCAAGGTTGAGCATTTGAAAAATTATGGTAAAGAGTATGGTTTTGAAGTTAAAGTGGTAGAACCTTATAAAATAAGAGGCAGGAAAGTAAGCAGTTCCCTTATCAGAAGGCTCATAACTTCTGGAGAGGTAGAGGAAGCCTCCCTGTATCTTGGTTATCATTTTACCCTGGAAGGAGGAGTAGTTCCGGGAGAAGGGCTGGGAAAAATTATTGGTTTTCCTACAGCTAACCTGCAGATTCCAGAAAACCTGGTGATTCCAGGAAATGGGGTTTACCTTACTTTAACCTCCTGGGGCGGCAAGGAGCTTTACAGCCTTACCAATATAGGTTTAAAGCCTACTTTTAAAGGTAAAAAGAGGACCATTGAAACCCATATACTGGACTTTAATGATAATCTTTATAAACATGAATTAAGAATAAAATTTTTGCAAAAAATAAGGAACGAAGTCCCTTTTGCTAATATGGAAGAATTGAAAAAACAAATTTCTCAGGATATTAAAATAGCCAGGGATATAATCAGCCAGGAGCAATATTCAAGGAATGTTTAAAGTTACTTTTCTTTACAAGGAAAAGCACTTATGGTAAAATTAAAATGCTTTTTAAAGAAACCATTTGCTAGGAAGCTCGAGGCTCCGGCGATCTTCTTGGCTTATGGGGATATTTAACTACCAGGAGGTGAATTATTATGACTCTAAAAACCGATTACAAACAAGAAATTATCAACAAGTACCGTCTTCATGAAAGTGATACCGGCTCCCCTGAAGTACAAATAGCCATTCTTACCGAAAGGATTAATCACCTTAATGAACATCTAAAGGTTCATAAAAAGGATCATCATTCCAGAAGAGGACTTTTAAAAATGGTTGGTCAAAGGAGGGGCCTGCTAAATTACTTGAGGGATCGTAATCCTGACAGGTATCTTAGCTTGATAAGAAGCTTAGGCTTAAGAAAATAGAAAACAAACTATAAAAGCGGGCTCAACCCGCTTTTATTTAAATGCAAAAGATTAGGAGGTATTACATGGAGAACTTTACAAAGGAAATCGCTGGACGAACTATGAATTTTGAAACGGGATCACTGGCACGACAGGCCCACGGATCTGTCGTTGTTCGTTATGGTGATACAACCCTTCTGGTAACCGCAACAGTTTCCCGGGAACCCAGGGAGGGGGCAGATTTTTTACCTTTAACGGTAGATTATGAAGAAAGGTTATACGCGGTAGGAAAAATTCCTGGAGGCTTTATAAAAAGGGAAGGTAGGCCTACAGAGAAAGCTATATTGGCCTGCCGGTTAACAGATCGTCCTTTACGTCCTTTATTCCCTAAAGGTTTTCGCCACAGCATACACATCGTAGCTACAGTTTTATCTGTCGATCAGGACCATCCTCCTGAAGTAATGGCTATTAATGGAGCATCTGCTGCCCTTAGTATTTCAAAAATCCCATTTTTAGGACCTATAGCAGCAGTTGAAGTGGCCCTGGTTGATGAAGAAATAATAATAAACCCTAACCAGGAAGAATCAGAAAAGAGTTCTTTAGATTTAGTAGTGGCAGGCACCAGAGATGCTGTCATGATGGTGGAAGCAGGAGCCAGTGAGGTTTCTGAAGAAAAAGTTCTGGATGCCATAATGATGGGTCACGAAGAAATTAAGAATATAATTAAGCTTCAAGAGGAAATGATTGACCAGGTAGGGACTGACAAAATGATTTTTGAAGAACCTGAAGAGGGTAAAGATTTGGAGGAAGCTGTTAATAAGTTTGCTTCTGGTAAAATTGAGGAAGTACTGGAAATAAAGGATAAAGCCGAAAAGGAAGATAAAGTTGAAGAATTAAAAAAAGAAGCCATTAAATATTTTGAAGAAACATTTCCCGAACAGGAAGGGCAAATAGCTTCACAAATTGAAAAGTTTCATAAAGAAAAGGTCAGGGAAAGGATTATTAAGGAAGCTATCCGCCCTGATGGAAGAAAGCCTGAGGAAATAAGACCTATTTTATCCCAGGTGGCCTTTTTACCCAGAGCCCATGGCTCAGGTCTTTTCACCAGGGGACAGACCCAGGTGTTAACCGTTTGTACCCTGGGAGCCCTGGGAGATGTGCAAATTTTAGATGGCTTGGGGATAGAAGAATTCAAAAAGTTTATGCACCATTATAACTTCCCACCCTTCAGCGTAGGTGAAAGTGGATTTATGCGTGGACCTGGCAGAAGAGAAATTGGCCACGGTGCCCTGGCAGAAAAAGCAATCTACCCCTTGCTCCCCGATAATGAAGAGTTCCCTTACACTATACGCCTTGTTTCGGAGGTATTGGAATCTAACGGTTCTACCTCCATGGGTAGTGTTTGTTCCAGTTCCATGGCGTTGATGGATGCAGGAGTTCCTGTTAGAAAGAATGTGGCAGGCATAGCAATGGGCCTTGTTCAAGAGGAGAATGAGGCAGTAATTTTATCGGATATCCAGGGAGTAGAAGACTTTTTTGGAGATATGGATTTTAAAGTGGCAGGAACAAGGGAAGGAATTACGGCTCTCCAGATGGATATCAAGGTTAAAGGATTATCCCGGGAAGTGCTGGAAAAAGCACTGGTAGAAGCAAAAAAAGGGTATCTCTATATCATGGATAAAATGGAAGAAGCTATTTCTGAACCCAGGCCGGAGGTTTCACCTTATGCACCCCGGATATTCACCATGCAAATCCATCCCGATAAGATCAGGGATGTTATTGGACCTGG
>SKLX01000145.1 GCA_007121375.1 Bacillota bacterium
TAAGGAAAATCCCAAAAGGAGGAGCCCGTATGAAAAAAACAGCAGTTATTTTTTTATCCCTTTTGCTCAGCCTGACCCTCATATTATTTATTCCAGGCTGTGCACCTCCCGAAGAACCTAACAATAATAATGAGGTAACCCCGGATCCAGACACCATAACCCTGACCCTCTACTTCAAAGATCTAACCCTGGAGGATTACGACCCTATGGATTATGGGCTGGTAGTGCCTGTAGAAAGAGAGATACCCCACCGGGAGGATGTGGCAAAGGCAGCCCTGGAAGAACTCATTAAAGGTCCCCAGGAGGATGAAGGAGAGGTGGGACCTGTAATAAGGGATGATGCCCAAATCTTAGATGTTTTTATAGAGGGCAACACCTGCGTGGTGGATATATCCCATGAATTCCCCCTCCTGGAAGTGGGAGGAGTAGAAGAAGGTACTATATTCATGGAGTCCCTAATATATACCCTGACAGAATTTGACAATATAGACACCGTTTGGGTATTTAAAGAGGGTGCCTGCTGGGAAGATGGTCACATCGCCTGGGGTGGACCTTTAAACAGGCCCCAGGAACCCCAATTGTTACCCCTGTACTTCGGTGACCTGGAGGCGGCAGCATCGGGACAGGAAGGTAATTTTGGTTATGTTACCCCCGTGGAAAGAGAAATCTCCTGGAGCACAAACATCCTTTGGGATACCATGAGGGAATTGGTTGAAGGCCCCCATCCCGAAGAAGCTACCGATGAGCTGGAACTGGTAAGGACCATCCCCGAAGAAACTGTTATTCTTTCCGTGGCGTGCCCCACCCTGGAGGACAGAACTGTAGAGGTGAACTTGAGGGATTCAATTACCAGGGGTACCCTGGAGGGAATGATCTTCAGGCAGTCCCTGGTTTACACCATGACGGAATTTCCCGTGGTTGATAAGGTTCTGGTTAAAGAAGAGGGAGAACCCTGGGATGACGGCCACTGGATATGGGATGAACCCGTAAGCCAGCCATAAACAGCCATAAACTTAAAAGTCACTATTAAGGGAGCCCCTTTTTAAGGGCTCCCTGTTATATTTTTGTCCTTTTTTTCACTGGCCTCTTCGCCAGTTTTTTCTTTCTGGGAAAGCCTGACCAGGATTTCTGCCTCTGACTCCTCACCTTCTTCAGCCGGCAGTTCATTTTGAGCCTTTCCTTCTTGGTGAACTTCCTTCTCTTTTTCTTCCTCTTTAAGGAATATTCCCTCCCTACCCCTTCTGGTTATAAAAAGGGAAAATAAGATAAGAAGGGTTCCCAGGGTGACCCCGATCATATTGATAAAAACATCAACCATACTGCCGTACCTACCCTCTACAAAGGTCTGCCGGTATTCATCCAGATATCCTAAAAGCCCTGCCACTATAAAGGACAGGATAACAGAAATTGTAGATTTGCGGATATACTGGTGAAACAGGAAAAAGAGGGCAATGGTAATTACAAAGAAAACTACCACATGAGCCACTTTCCGCAGAAAAAACTCTATGATAACAGGGTTTTCCCTGGCATAGGTCAAAACATCCTCTGTCAAGGTATCTATGGGGCCCAGTTCTCCAAAATCCAGGGGAAGCTGGGAGGCCAGCCACTCGGAAAGCCTAACCACCGTCAGATCCAGGCTAACCATAAGGGAATTAATATAATTGAGGATAGGTAAAACCCTTAACCCAGGAATAGAGGATAATACGTAAAGGGACACCATTAAAAACAATACAATAAACCAGGCTTTTCTCTTCATTAAATGCTTCCTCATTTCCCCAGGGATTTTGTTTACCAGGATACCTCTTTCCCTAAATATACCATATCCTGGTTTCCACCACAAGATAAAACCCCTGGGGAATGGATAATTTATTTACCGGGATCTATCCTCCAGGTCCCTTATCAAGTCTTCCATTTCTTCTATCTTTTCGCCATAGCCAGCCCAGTCACCTTCCTGAAGCTTTTCCTGGGCTTCTTCGAAAACTATGCCTAATTCATCTATCAGTTCCCTTACTTGGCCGGGGAGAAAATCCTCCAGGTCTTCCAGGGGTATTTCCTCGTCAAGTTCGTCAGGGAGGTCTATACGCTTCCCTAATAACTGCATAAGCCCCTCCTCCAGGGTTCTTTCCATGACCACCGACTCCCCAAAAGCCACAATAACCCGGGAGCCCCGCTGGTCCCAAAGGGAGAGCTGTTCTGAGATTTCCGTGCTCTGGTCTATACGGTTTTCTATCTGGAGGGGCCCCAGTATAACCCGGTCCTTGGGAAACATGTAGACCTTAACCTCCCCGTAATGTTCCGGGTCACACCTGGCCGCCAGCCAGGATATCATGTTATTCCTGCGGACAGGGGTATAAGGCTGTATCAGGGCAAACTCCTCCCCTTCCTCCCCGGGAAGCTGGAGAATTACGTAATAGGGCTCCACTAACTGCTCTTCCCCCGCATACCTTTCCATGGGCAACTCCCACAGGTCCTCCCGGTTATAAAAGATGGTGGGATTAGTGATATGATACAGACGGTACATATCTGCCTGGAGGCTAAAGAGGTCTTCCGGATAGCGTATATGTTTCCTCAAACCCGGGGGCATCTCCTCCATATCTTTAAACATCTCGGGGAAAATCCGGCTGTAGGTTTGGACCAGGGGATCTTCAGGTTCCATCACGTAAAAGTCCATAGTGCCATGGTAAGCATCCAGCACCACCTTAACGGAATTGCGAATGTAATTAACCCCTCCCTGGGGCTCCGCGTAAGGAAAGCGATGATTTACCGTATAGGCATCCTGTATCCAGAAAAGCCGTCCCTCATCCACTACGATATAGGGGTCTTCATCCAGCCGCAGGAAAGGAGCAACCTTATTAATCCTCTCCTGGACCTGGCGGTAAAACATGAAACGGCTCTCCGGGTTTATCTCCCCAGTAAGGAGAGTCCGGTAATCGGCAAACCGCAGGGCGAAAAAAGCCCTTCGCAAAAGGGAATTAAGCTGTACGCCCCCATCTCCTTCATAGTGGGTATAAACATTATCCTCCCCCATGGGATAATTAAATTCTTTAAGGTCTGTGTTGGATATTACGTAATCCCGGGTAAGCTCTCCGTAATATATTTCTGGCCTGGTAAGCTCCACCCCTTCTTCGCTCCGGGGAGGTATATCCTCCAGGAAATAGGTAGGCAGCCCTTCAGGAGTAACTTCATTTACGGGACTCATGACAGCGCCGTATCCGTGGGTAAACTGGAGTTTCAGGTTGGTCCAGGTCCTGGCCCGCTCATCCAGGGCCTGCTGGTCCAGCTCCCGGGCCGAAATCATCACCTGACGGTAATCCTCCTCCACATGATAGCGATCCGTATCAACATCGTAAAAGGTATAGTAAGGGCGAATACCCTGGAGTTCTCTAAAAGTGTTTCCGATAGGCCGGTAATCCCACAGGCGTATATTGTCAAAGGTTCCCGGGGTTTGCTCTATATCCTCCCAGTAAAGTTCCTGGGTAGCAGCATGTTCCACCTGCCGGAAACGATCCAGACCAAAAGCCTTCCGGGTAAAAGCGATATTGTGCTCGATATAAGGTCTTTCATAGGTAAGTTCCGAAGGAGAAACCAGAAAGTTTTGAACCAGGCCGGGGAGCAGGGCGCCTCCCAGTAAGGAAACACCGATTAACATTCCCGTCCCGTAGATGAGGATCCTGGGACGCTTGAAGTAAAAGTTTGCTAAAAAGAGAAGGCCTATAACCAGGGCCAGGAAAAAGAGGACCCACAATATCCTCTGGGTAACCATTACATCGGTATAACCGGCACCAAAAGAGTAACCCCGGGCGGATAGAAGGAGTTCCCAAATCTGCATCCGGTAATCCCAGGCTTTGAGAAGAAAAACCAGGGATAGGAGGGCAGAAACATGGCCCAGGCCGGGGAAGGAGTAAAAAAACTGCCTCCTGCCCACCTGGGGAGAGGGATTAAAACCCAGGTAAATAGCTCCCACCAGGAGAAGGGTAATAACAGAAACCATCATAAAAAACTGATATAAAAATCTTAAAAAAGGTAGACCGAAAACATAAAAGGAAACCTCAGCATTAAATATAGGATCCGTTATACCAAAGTCAGTAGCATTGAAATACTGCTGCATTTCCATCCAGTAGCCTCCCGTGTAGGAGGTCAACAAAAAGGCTATCAGTAAAGATCCTAAAAAATAAAGGAAAGTAATCCCCCGGGGAGTTACATATTTATAATAGCCCTTGTGTATAAGCTGGGCCCGCAGGTCCAGATTTTGCATATCCAGTACCGTTTTCCGGGTAAAAAGGAGGTTAACGAATAAAAAGGCAAAGAAAAATAACAAAGTACCCAGACGCAGCCCCCAGCTGGATAAATAGCGGGTCCAGAAAACACCACCCAGGTTCAAGTTTTCAAACCACAGGAAGTCCAGGTAAAAACCCGACCCCACTCTTGAAAGAACCAGTACCGCCGCCACTGCTAAAAAAAACAAAAGACTGAAATTTTTTCTCACTATTGCGCCCCCTCTATCATAATTAAAAATTCTATAAACTTAAGATATGGTTTATGCCTATTTCTTCATATGAATATTAAATACCTGCTTACATATGAAGGAACAATTTTTATAAAAAAACTAACTCTCCTTGTGAGTCCCTTCGCAAAAAGTTATAATAATGATGGATTAATAAAGGTCTTTTAATTGAGGAGGAAGTAAAAATGTACTGGATTGATTTTATTCTAAAGATTTCACTGGCCTTTTTGTTTGGAACAGCCATCGGCGCAGAACGCCAGTGGCGTCATAAAGTAGCAGACCTCAGGACTAATGCCCTGGTTGCCGTGGGAGCAGCCCTTTACGTTTCCCTATCCGTTATGATGGTAGACGATGCCGACCCTACCAGAATAGCTGCCCAGGTTGTATCGGGTATAGGCTTCCTGGGGGCCGGGGTAATAATCAGGGAAGGAATAAACATAAAAGGCATTAACACCGCGGCTACCCTGTGGTGCTCCGCGGCCATCGGAGTTTTGACGGGTTCAGGCTATTATTTCCAGGCCTTAATCGGCACCCTGGTTATCCTTATTGCCAATATTTTTATAAGGTCCTTTCAGCAGAAAATTGATTACGCCCACTTAAGAACTGAAAATGTAGACGCCCTTTGCCAGCTGGAGCTGGTTTGTGATACCGATAAGGAAGACCGGGTTCGCACCCTTCTTACTCAGAAGCTCATGGACAAGGAGTACAGGCTGGCTTCCATCTCCAGTAAAAGCCTGGATTTGAATAAGCAGCAGATTCAGGTAGAGTTCCTGGTGCCGGAAGGCAGTCAGAAGGAACTGGAAGAAATTATTAAAAAACTGCGAAAAGAAGAAGGCATCAGTTCCCTTAGCTGGAAACTGATGCCAGGAGGCCACGAACCTGGGTTGGTTAAGAGTTTGTGGTCAGGTTAAATAAGTTAACAAAAACCAACACAGTGTTGGTAAGTTAACTTATTGACCTTTCCAAAGACCGTGGACATTACAATACTCCCGGGCGGTAATATTACCTTCCGCCTCCACCTGGAAGACTGCCTCGGGGGACTGGCCGGGCTCCAGGAACTGGCGGTAAACCTTTCCGTTCACCAGAAGTTCAATCCATTCTATATAGTGTTTTTCCTCCATGGGATGGGGATCACTGCCTACCAGCACCTTTACTCCTTCCCCGGTTTTTTCCACCACGGGCACATGTTTTTCATAAGAAGCGTCCTGGGTGTTTTCCTCCATGAGCTCCATGGGTTCTCCGCAGCAGACCAGCTCTCCTTCACCTGCATGGAGCACCTCCACAATATTACCGCAAACATTACACTTGTAAACCTCTAACCTTTTTGTCATGGTAAATCCCGTTAAATAACCGGGATTTCACCTCCTTCCCTTAATTTTAGCTTTTTAATAAGTAGCTTTATTTTATAACTTTCAATATTATAAGATAAATACCTTTGTAATAAAAGTTAATAATTATGAAAAATCTTTAAAGAAAAATCTTAAAAAATCAGAAAAAGACAAAAAGGAAATCATGTTCCAGCAAAAGGAAACAGGGAGCTTTTTTACCCGTATCCTGTTATAATATTAGTATAACCTGAAGAAAAGGAGGGGGTTGTTTTGCCCACCATTAATTTTTACGGACCGGAAATGACCAGGGAACAAAAGGAGGAGATGGTAAAGGGTTTTACCAGGGTAGCCAGCCAGGTTCTGGGAAAAACGGAGAAGGCCTTCACAGTCTACATATGGGAGATAGGTCAGGAAAATGTGGGAGTAGGTGGAGAACTTATGGCAGAAAAAAATGAAAAGGGAAAGTAATTCTAAAAAAATCTTACCCTGAAAGAAAATCCCGGGTATTGGTACTTCCAGAAGTATCACCCGGGATTTTTTATTTTCTTTCCTTTTCCATTATTCATCCAATCCCTGTTCAGGTTCCTGCCAGGGTTGGTTTTCCAGGGGAACTTCTTTTTTGGGATCCACTTCCTGGAGCCAGAGGTAAACCCAGGCCTCTATTTTATCTCCCCTTTCCTGGAGATACGCATTAAAAAGTTCCCGCCGGTAAAGGCTTCCGTTTACCTCCACCCAATCAAGGGTCTTTAAGGTAGGAGCATCTACCTCATATACTTCACCCCGAACCATTTTACCCTTCTCCCTGACCACTCCTGGATAATAAGGGGTAACATTATAGAGGCCGATTCCTTGAACTACAGCCTGGCCCAGGAAATGACCATCCTTTAAGATTTCATGGTTGCTCCGTCCCCGCATCAAGCTGCCATAAACAAAAACATATGAATTCACAGTACCATGCCTCCAGCTCTATAGTATAACCCTTAAAAATCCAACAGCCCCTCGTACTTCTCCCGGATTCTCTTTTCATCCTTTTCACTGATAAAATGCCTGTGGTCTTCCCTTAATAATTTTTGAGCTATTTCATCGGCCCTATCCCAACTATCCTTGGACCCGGCTTTCTGCCAGGCTTGATAGCTCCCCCGGTCGCTGACTTTAGGGAAAAACACTTCCGTCCTCATGTATTTCATTGTATGGGACTCCTTTATAAAACTACCCCCGGGGCCTACCGAGGCAATCACCTCTGTAGCCAGGGTATCCTTATTAATCTCTACTCCCCGCAAAGCCCGCAGACAGGCACCGATAATATCATTATCAATTATATACTGGGCATAAGAGGCCGTCATGGCTCCCTCCAGCAATCCAGCTGCCTCATGGATGAAATTTCCCCCGGCCAAGGCCGCCAGCAGGCAACTGGTGGCACTCTCGTAGGAGGCCTGGGCATCAGGGACCTTGGAATCGCTGGTACCAACAGTTATGTAGCTGGGGATCCGGTAGTAGTAAGCCATCTGGGAAACAGCCGCATTCATAAGCCCTGACTCTACGCTTCCCATGAGGAAAGCCATGGTCTTCAAGTCCATAACCGAGGGAACAGCGCTGTAAAGAACAGGGGTCCCGGGGTTTACCAGCTGAGAAATAACCACTCCCATTAGGGCTTCTGCATTCTGCTGGACCAGGGTCCCCGCCAGGGTAATGGGGGCAGTAGCCCCTCCTGTAGGTGCAGTAGAAGTGGCCAGGGGAAGGCCCATGGCCGCTACCTCCATCATCATTTGTATATAACGGTCATCTATTTTTAAAGGACTGGCTATACTGGTTATAAAGCCCAGGAAAGGCTCCTGGCGCAACTTATCCATTCCTCCAGCAATTTCTGCGGCGATTTCCACTACTTCCCTCAGCCCATCCAGAGAATAAACGCCTCCCATTACTGGCTTGGAGGTATGGCAAAAAGCTGGGAAAAATCGATTAATATCCACCTTATCCTGGGGAGCGTCATGGGGATAAACGGGAATTATGAAAAAGTCCAGGTATTCCAGTTTCTCCACCAGGCTGGCTATATCAGCAATGTCCCGGGCAGAAGATTTTCTTTTTTTCCGTTCCAGATCCAGGACATTCAGGGCGGTCCCCCCCGTCCCAAAATGAACCCGGGTACCCCCCAGGACAATATCCATTTCCCTTTCTCTTCCATAAAAGGTAAATTCACTGGGGGCCTGCTTAATACAGTGGGATATTAGCTGTCGATTAAGATAAACCCTCTTTTTATCCCGGTCCACCCTGGCACCCTTTTCTTCCAGCAAATCTAAGGCTGGCGCATAGCCAATCTCAAAACCTACCTCTTCCAGTACCTTGAGGGAGGCTTCATGGATCTCCCTTATATCATCCTTACTGAAGGTTTTATAATAACCCCCGTAATAAATCCTTTTTCCCTCTACCACAATCGTCCTCCCCTTCCCAATGATATTAATGTAATTCTATTTAATTACCTTCTCTCCAGCATTAACTGGTAAAGGTCCCTGTATTCCCGGGCAGACCTGTTCCAGCTGTAATCCCCCTCCAGAGCATTTAAAAATATCCGGGCCCATGTTTTTTTATCCCGGTAAAAGGTAACAGCCCGGTTTATGGTATGGAGCATATCGTGGGCATTATAGTTGGTAAAGCTGAACCCGTTACCTTCTTTAATTTTTTCATCGTAGGGCTTTACTGTATCCCCAAGGCCTCCTGTTTCCCTGACGATAGGGATGCTGGCGTAGCGAAGGGCTATAAGCTGGCTCAAGCCGCAGGGCTCGAAAAGGGAAGGCATAAGAAACATATCAGAACCGGCATAAATCTTCCGGGAAAGGGAATCATCAAAAAGGATGCTGGCAGATACCCTGCCCGGATAACGAAAGGCAGCCCCCCGGAAAAAATCTTCATACCGGGGATCACCCGTACCCAACACGGCCACCTGAACCCCCAGGGACATTATTTCATCAAAGACATGGAGAATTAAATCCAGGCCCTTTTGCTTAACCATCCGGTTTACAAAGGCTATCAGGGGAGCATCCTTATCCTGTTCCAGGCCCAGCATTTCCTGGAGCTTTACCTTATTAGCCTGTTTCTTGGACAAGGACCGCCGGTAGGGAACAAACACTTCCGGGTCTATCATGGGATCATAAATCTCATAGTCAATACCGTTAATAATTCCGTAAAGCCTGTCTTTCCTATCCCTTAAAAGGTCATCCAGCCCCTCCCCAAAGAAAGGGGTTTGAATTTCCCGGGCATAAGTTTTACTGACGGTACTAAGGTAATCAGAAAAAATAATGCCTCCTTTTAAAAAATTTACCTGGTCATAAAATTCCAGGGCATCGGCCTTAAAATAATCCCACCCCAGGCTCAGAAGGTCCCCCAAAATCTCCTTGGGAAAAACTCCCTGGTAATGGAGGTTGTGGATAGTAAGAAGGGTGCGCATATCCTGGTAGAAGGATTTATGCCCGTAATGGGCTTGAAGGAGAGGGCTTACCACTGCCGTAGGCCAGTCATGGAGGTGTAGAATTTGAGGGGTAAAATCCAGTAAAGGAAGGCATTCCAGAACAGCCCGGGAAAAGTAAGCAAACCGCTCCCCTTCATCTACGTAACCATAGGGCCCGGGCCTTTTAAAATAATATTCATTGTCCAAAAAGTAAAAGGTAACCCCCAGGTGTTCCAGTTTATAAATACCGCAGTATTGGTTTCTCCATCCCACAGGAACGGTAATATCCCCCTGGAATTCCATCTTTTCCTTGAAGAACGGATCTATCCCTTCATATTTAGGTAAAACCACCCGGGCTTCCACCCCCTGTTTTTTCAAAGCACGGGGAAGGTAACCTACCACTTCCCCCAGGCCTCCTGTCTTCACAAAGGGTGATCCCTCGGAAGCTGCAAAGAGTACTTTCATCCACTGACACCTCGCTAGACTACCATATTTTTCGAAATAACCACCGGCTCTTCCTTATTCCCCTTAATTTCTTTATCCCTGGTAACCAGAACATCCTTATCCAGGATGGCATTTTCAAGGAAGGAATTCTCTTCTATATGACTTTTTTGCATCACTATGCTGTCCTTAATAACTGCTCCCTTCTGGACCTTGACTCCCCGGAAAATAATACTGTTTTCCACTGTACCTTCAATGAGGCATCCGTTGGCCAGTAGGGAATTATTAACCCTTGACCCCCGCAGGTACCTGGTGGGAGGTTCATCCTTAACCTTGGTAAATATAAGGCCTGGTCGGAAAAAAAGGTCCGACCAGACTTCAGGCTTTAAAAGCTCCATGCTGTACTTGTAGTAGACGGGCAGGGAATTAATAACAGCCAGGTACCCATCGTAAGGGTACCCGTATATTTTAAGCCGGTTCAGGTTCCCTATTATACCATCCCTGACCAGGCTGCACCTTTTCTCTTTCACGCAGTATTCTATCATCTCCATAAAAAGGGACTTTTTCATGATGAAACACTTTAACAGAGTTTTTCCCTTTTCAAAATCCCCTTCGCCCGGGGTTTCTTCAATATCCAGGACCTTTCCATCTTCCGCCAATTTTACTTTTCTACCCCGGAAAAAATCTTCAACCCCTGCAATGTTTTTGCTCCGGTAAAGAAGGGTTATATCCGCCCCCTTCTCCAGGTGAAATTTATAAGCCTCATGAAAATCTATATTGCATATCATATTTCCGGCAGCGATCAGGACATACTCCTGTTTGCTCTTATTAAAATAATCCAGGTGATAGTAAAGATTTTGTAGCTCTCCCGTAAAAACTTCTGGAGAACATGTATACTCGGGGGGGAGGATAAAAAGGCCATCCTTTTTTCTATTCAGGTCCCAGTCCTTCCCCGTTCCCAGGTGGTCCATAAGGGACCGGGACTTCTTAAGGGTAAAAATACCCACATTAAATATCCCCGAATTCACCATACTGGACAGGACAAAATCTATAAGGCGATACCTGCCTCCAAAGGGAACGGAAGCAATACATCGCTTTACAGTTAATTCCTCTAAAACTTCCTTTTGATTTCTAACATTAATAACACCCATTACATTTAGCATACTTTTCAAGCCCTCTCCCTATAAGCCAGGGAAGAAACAGCCTTTCCCCCCTTTAAGTCTTTTATGCTTTCCAGGGTACAGGTAACATAAGAATTGTGGGGAATTTCTAATTTATCCCTGATTAAGATAATTTCAGGTGCATCTTCCCGGGAATCCTTAATACGAGTACCGTCTCCAATAACGGTCCCCTCACCAACAATAGCCCGGTCAATAAAAACATTTTTGCCGATTTTTACCCCTGGCATAATAACCGAATCCCTGATCCTGCTTCCTTCTCCTACGGAAACACCTGGAAAGAGTATAGAATGATTTACTTCTCCCAGGACCATACAGCCTTCATTTATCATGGAACAAATAACCCTGGCTCGGGACCCCAGGTAGTGGGGAGGCTGGTTGGGGTTAACGGTGTATATGCGAAAATCCTTGTCATAAAGGTCCAGGGGAGGATTATCCTTAAGCAAATCCATGTTAGCCTCCCACAGGCTCTCGATGGTCCCTACATCCTTCCAGTAACCCTTGAAGGGATAGGCATACAGCTTTCGTCCTTCCCTCAACATCAGGGGAATAACATCTTTGCCGAAATCATTGCTGGACCTGGTGTTTCGTTCATCTTTGCGCAGGTACCTCCTCAGAATCTTCCAGTCAAAAATGTAAATCCCCATGGAAGCCAGGTTATTCTTCGGCTTCTTGGGCTTTTCCTGAAATTCTTTAATCAAACCATCTTCATCGGCATTCATGATACCAAATCGGTTGGCCTCTTCCCAGGGAACCTCTATAACGGCTATGGTAGCTTCAGCCCCTTTTTCCTTATGATATTCCAGCATCTGGGAATAATCCATCTTGTAAATATGGTCCCCTGAAATAATCAAAACATAATTGGGATCGTATTCCTCAATAAAATTGATGTTTTGATAAATGGCATTGGCGGTGCCCCGGTACCATTTACCTCCCTGTTCCTTTACAAAAGGAGGCAACATGGTTACACCTCCCTCCCGGCGGTCAAAGTCCCAGGGAATACCTATCCCGATATGGGAATTTAACGCCAGGGGCTGGTACTGGGTTAAGACTCCTACTGTAAAAATACCTGAATTGCTGCAGTTACTTAAAGTAAAATCTATTATCCGGTATTTCCCTCCAAAAGGGACGGCAGGCTTGGCCAACTTCCTGGTCAGGAGTCCCAGCCTTTTCCCTTCCCCTCCCGCTAAAAGCATGGCAATAATTTCATTGGACCGTTTAATCGCCACTACCTCCTTTTTTCCTTACTGCACCCTTTTCCTCACCCAGGGGTTCCAGCACCGATACAGCCAGGGGAGGAATTTTCATCTCCAAAAAGTACGGCTGATTATGCCAGTTCCCCTCAAAAGCTATAAGTGGCCCATGGTTCAGCTGTCCTGAACCACCATAAATTTCATCATCGCTGTTAAATACCTCCTGGTATTCCCCCCGCCGGGGGACTCCTACCCGGTAGCCATAATGTACTACGGGAGTAAAGTTGCAGACCACCAGGAGAAGCCTGCCACCCTTCCCTTTTCTTAAAAAGGTTATGATACTCTGGCTGTAATCGTGGGGGTCAATCCAATGAAACCCTTCACGCTTGTAATCCCAACTCCACAGGGCTTCCTCCTCCAGGTAAAAACTATTAATCTTTTTGACGTAATCATGGAGTTTCCTGTGCATTTCAAAGTCCAGCAAAAACCATTCCAGCTGGTCCTGGTATTTCCATTCCGTGAACTGTCCCAGCTCCCCTCCCATGAAGAGAAGCTTCTTCCCCGGGTGGGTAATCATATACCCCAGCAGGACCCTTAAATTTGCAAACTTCTGCCAGTAATCCCCGGGCATCTTATCAAGGAGAGACTTTTTACCATGAACCACTTCATCATGGGACAGGGGTAAGATGAAGTTCTCCGAATAAGCATACCACATGGAAAAAGTAAGGAGGAGGTGGTGCCACTTCCTGTTAATGGGATCTATTTCCATGTAGCGAAGTATGTCATTCATCCAGCCCATATTCCACTTGAAATTAAAGCCCAGGCCTCCTAAATAGGTAGGAGCACTAACCAGGGGCCACTCGGAGGATTCTTCAGCAATCATCAGTGCCTGGGGAAATGCTTTGAAAACCTCCTGGTTTAACTTGCGTAGAAAATCAATAGCTTCCAGGTTTTCCAGTCCCCCGTATTTATTAGTAAGCTGCCTCTGACTTTCCTCATACCCGTAATCCAGATATAACATAGCCGCCACAGCATCTACTCGTAACCCGTCTATATGAAAAACTTCCATCCAGAATAGAGCATTGGATACTAGAAAACTGTGGACCTCCGGCCTTCCCAGATCAAAGTTCATGGTATCCCACTGGATATTCTCCGCCCGACGCTTATCCTGGTATTCAAAAAGGGGGGTTCCATCAAACTCCCGGAGTCCGTGGCCATCCCGGCAAAAATGCCCCGGCACCCAGTCCAATATAACTCCGATGCCCCTCTGGTGGAAACTGTCCACCAGATACATGAAATCTTTAGGATCGCCGTAACGACTGGTAACGGAATAATAACCGGTGCCCTGATAACCCCAGGACCCATCAAAGGGATGTTCCACCAGGGGCATAATTTCCACGTGGGTGTAGCCCATTTCAGCCACGTAATCCACCAAATCCCGGGCCAATTCCCGGTAAGTTAGATACCTGCCCCCTTCCCCCCTTTTCCAGGAACCCAGGTGTACTTCATAGATAAGTAAAGGACTATTGTAGGCCACCTCTTTAGATTTCTTTTCCTGCCACTTCCCATCTCCCCAGGAGTAACCTTCCAGGGAGTACACTATAGATGCTGTTTTAGGTTTGGCTTCAGAATAAAAGGCGTAAGGATCTGATTTTAAAAGCACTTCCCCCTGGGGGGTATGGATCTCATACTTATAAAGGGTTCCTTCCTTCAGGCCGGGAATAAAAAGGGTCCATATACCTGAATCCTCCACCCTTTCCATGAAGTGTTCCTGACCCTTCCAGTTATTAAAATCTCCCGCTATGCAAACCTTTCGGGCATGGGGCGCCCATACGGAAAACCTTACCCCCTTTTTCCCTTCTTCCTCCACCAGGTGAGCTCCTAACATCTGGTAGCTTCGAAAATGGCTTCCTTCTCTGAATAAATAAATATCGTAATCGCTTGGTTTATATTTAGCCAAAAAACCAGTCCCTTCCCCTATAACTAATCAATAGGAAAAATTCTAGTATTAATATA
>SKLX01000020.1 GCA_007121375.1 Bacillota bacterium
AAGTACAGGTTTCCGTGGGTATCAATACTGGCAAAAAAAACATTTTCAATATCCTTGATACCAAATTTTCGCAATTCTTCTCCCAGCCATTTTTCGTTTAATCCGACTTTCTTCAAGCTGTCATAATCTATTTGACCATCTACTATAAGGGAATGGCATAAACCCTCATAGCTGGTATTTATATTCATATCCTCGGGGTTAAGGGGTCTTTTTTGAGATTTAGGGATAACGCTCAACTGACCGTTTGTTTCCATAATAGCAAATTCCACATCAGAAATATTGTAATAACCAGCTAAACGAAGCTGTTCCAGTATATCATTAAGGTTTACCCTCAGGCTCTTTAGCTCCTCCTCTACTATCTTCCCATTTTCCACAACAACACTGGGGCGGCCACACAAAATATTGCGGGCACCTTTAGAATTTAAGGAAAACGTGGAAACAATTATTTGCATGGACATGATTAACACTATCGGTATAATACTATTTATTAAAGGTATACTGATATCTTCCATAGAAACTGCTGCCAGGGCAGAAATCATAATTGCTACCGCCAGCTCATAAGGTTGTAACTGGCCAACCTGTCTTTTTCCCATTAAACGCATAACGACAAAAACCAGGATATACAAAATAACTGTTCTAATCATTACTACAAACATACCTTAAACCTCCTTATAATAATTGGCAACAGGAACTATATCCCGGTACCATATTATTATATTAACCCAAAAAACCTTTTCTTAAATAATCAACAGTTAGTTAATTTAATGGCAGTTATAATTTAATTGAAAATCTAAACAAATATTTGATATAATCAAAAGGAAAATAATTCATAAAGGAGCTAAAAAACTTTGAAAAGATTTATTGTAATTTTGACCTTATCGGCTTTAGCTATTATAATTATTCCTTCTTTAGATTACTACCTTAACCAGGGAGAGCTTTTTGGTTTATGGACAGCCATGTTAGGAACAGTGATAGGGATAACCCTCCTGCTAACAGGAATAGTTTTTATTATATCTTCCGGGTTTGTAATAATTTTAAAACAAAAAGAAGCCGCAAAGAACATCTCTTTAAACGGCCTCTCTATAATAGCTATTGGTATTCTTATTTTTACTGCCACCACAATTTTTTGGTTTGTGTTAGGACAACCTTTTCTCCTCTAAAGATTCTAGGTTTTAAGCATCCAGGTCTTGATGACCATCCTTTGCCAATTGTTCAATCTTTATATCCCCCGCTCCAGCCAAAGCATAGCGAGTTGCAATGGGCCCAGTAATTTCATAAAAAGTAACAGCGGACAGTTCAATAGCTGTTATCAGGGCAGCCAGCTCAGTCCCCGGGAACCGGGATTGCACAAAAAGAATAAGTCCTATGCTAACCCCCGCTTTAGGAAGCATGGCCCACCCCATATACTTTTGGACTGCATAATCTGTTTTTGCAATTTTTGCCCCGTAATAACACCCTAAAATTTTTCCTATCCCCCGGGTAATAATATAAATAAGGGCTACAAACCAGTTAGCTATTAAGTATTCCAGGTGCAGGCTGGCGCCGGCCAGGGTAAAAAAAATAACAAAAACGGGTAAATCAATATCATCTAAATAATTTAATACATGAGTATTACTAATAAATAAATTGGCAACTACTGTACCAGCAACCAAATTGACCAGCAGGGATGATAAATGAAACTGGTAAGCAAGTCCACTGTTTATAAGTACAAAAGCCAGTATGATAACTATGGTTTCCATTCGCTCTTTAACATATTTTAAACAGAAAGTTAACACCAGACCGCTTACTATACCCAAAATTATGGATCCAAAAAGCTCCACGGCAGGATAAGCCAGGTCCATAACCTCAAAGGCGGCTCCCATTTCAATCCAGCCCTTCACCAGGGCAATAGAAAGACCCACAAACATTATACATACCGCATCATCCAGGGCTATAACCCCTAAAAGCATGGTTGAAAACTTACCCTTAGCCTTATATTCCTTCATAACCGCAACTGTTGCCGCCGGAGCTGTTGCCGTTGCCATAGCAGCTAATATTAAAGAAATGCTTAAATCTTTTCCAGCCAGGTAAAATAAACCAATAAATACTATAAAAATAGTAGTAAAAATCTGAATAAAGGTTATAATAGTAATACTTTTCCCCATCTTTTTTATGGTTTCATACCTGAGCTCCCCACCAATAATCATGGCAATCATGCTCAAACCTAAAACTTTAATGGGTTCCAGCTCAAGATTTAATGTTTCAGGTATTAAATTTAAAAAGGAAGGGCTTAGCAAAAACCCCATCAAACAGTATCCAGCCACAGCAGGAAGCTTTATTTTTTTAGCCAGCTGCCCCCCTAAATACCCCAGCAGCAAAAGTAGCCCGACACCCATTACCGGATCCGTAATGGCCATAAACCTGACCCCCATTATCTTCACCAACTTATATTAAACAATGATATATAACATGAGGTCCCTTGTCAAACCCTTAAAGAAAAAACCCTTGAATTTGTTTTATTTCAAGAGTTTTTTTCGAAGTTTAGCCTTTAATGAAGAATTTCTTCAATTTTTTCTTGATCAAATCCCACAATTACTTTTTCATCAAACATAATGGTGGGAACTGCCATCCTGCCTGACTTTTTTATCATTATATTGCGAGCCTCTTCATTTTCCGCCACATCAATCTCTTCAAAATCCACCTTTTTTTGGGAAAGAAACTCTTTCGCCGTATCACAATAGGGTCACGTTGGAGTGGTATATACAACTACTTTTCCCTCAAATGCCATAACAAATCCCTCCCTGTTTTTGATTCCCATACTTTCTTTCATTTTTAGGTTGTGAAATTACCCCTGAAATATGCAATTATTTTTTAATTATTGCCATTCGAACATATGTATGGTATTATAAGTTTAATCTCAATGGGAGGGAGCGTTGATAATGCTGGCCCGAGTTGCAAGCAGAACTATAGTAGGAATTAACAGTTTCGCTGTAGAGGTAGAAGTTGATATTTCCAATGGCCTTCCAGCTTTTGATCTGGTAGGATTTGCCCATTCTACCGTAAAAGAATCCAGAGAACGGGTAAGGTCTGCCATAAAAAACAGCGGTTTTGATTTTCCCCTTAAACGAATAACAGTTAACCTGGCACCAGCAGACGTTAAAAAAGAAGCTCCCCTTTTTGATTTACCCATAGCACTGGGTATCCTGGCCGCTACAGGACAGCTTGACGAAAAAGCCCTGGAGGATTTAATGGTTATAGGTGAACTTTCCCTGGATGGAAGAATAAGACCGGTAAAAGGAGTGCTTCCCATTACTATGGGTGCATTGGAAGAAGGAAGGGAAAGGATTTTGGTCCCCCTGGAAAATGGACCGGAAGCTTTTTTAATAAGGAAATTGCAGGTGCTGGCTGCCGAAAGTTTGAAAAAAGTAGTAAATTCTTTAAATAATAATGAAGAAGAACTTTATTTTTCACAACCTAAAAACATAAAATTCCTGGGTGCCCCTGCCCAGGAAACAGGTGATTTTGAAGAAGTAATGGGCCAGGAAAATGTAAAAAGAGCCCTGGAAATAGCAGCAGCAGGAGGCCACAACCTGATTATGCTGGGACCACCTGGCTCGGGAAAAACAATGCTGGCCAAAAGATTTCCCAGTATTCTCCCGAAAATGAGTTTTGAAGAAAGCCTGGAAGTAACAAAAATATACAGCATTGCCGGCCTCTTAAAAGAAAAGGATTACTTAATCAAGAAAAGACCCTTTAGAAGTCCTCATCATAATATTTCTTCCTCTGCCCTTATAGGGGGAGGTAAGGTTCCTATACCAGGAGAAGTAAGCCTTGCTCACCATGGAGTTTTATACCTGGATGAAATGGCGGAATTCAAAAAAGAGGCCCTGGAACAATTAAGGCAGCCCATGGAAGATGGAGAAGTCACCATCTCCCGGCTAATGGGATCTTTTACTTATCCTGCTAACTTTATGTTAATAGCAAGCTTTAACCCGTGTCCTTGCGGATTTTTTGGAGACCCTTTCAAGAAATGTAACTGCACGGTTACTCAAGTAGAAAACTATCA
>SKLX01000085.1 GCA_007121375.1 Bacillota bacterium
ACACTTGAAAGCGCTGCCAGAATGGTTGCACGGTCTTCCTGGTTAAGGATAGGGCGTTCGGGTCCTTTGATACGCCGAATCGAGGCATCCGTGTTGAGTCCAACGACCAGGCAGTCACCGGTAGCCCTGGCTTTGTGTAACAGAAAAACATGGCCGTGATGAAGAATGTCGAAACAACCATTTGTGAAAACAACCTTCTTCCCAAGCATTCGCCAGTGTTCCACCATGTTTTTTGCCCGGTCGAGCGGGGAAGCGGCTGGCAGGCCGGTGCCGCCGGCGCGGCGCTCCATGGCCATTTCCAGTTCCTGCCGGGAGAGGGCATATGTGCCCACACGTCCCACGACCTCTCCCGCGCCAATATTCGCCACATCCATTGCCATGGCCATTTCAAGTCCGGGACGTGTGGGCACATATGCCCTCGTATCCGTACGTCTTTCACGCCTGCGTATAGCATGATGACTGCACAGCGGATGGCCCCCAAATGTCCTGCATTACTCCCGGGGTAAGGGCTGTTGTTATCTGGGAAGGAATAACGACCGTATAAAATGACAGTGGTATCGCAGGTAATTCCTAGTTTTTCCAGCGTTGACTTTAATTCCTCAGGAGATCTTCGGTTCCATGTCTCTGTAGATTCCAAAGTATTGGTATCCAAAGGAATGGCTCCCGGAATATGGCCTTTTTTGTAATCTTCTTTGTTGCGGTAATGGGCATGGCAGATAGAGAATTTGTCGTTGTCATATTCAGGAGCTTTCCCCGTAATAATTAGTTCATTTAGCCAATCTGCGGATACTAGATGCCGGTATCTTGGCAGATACTCCATGGGTAGCTCAGGATTAACACTCCAGCTATCTAGGAAACCATTAAATAATTTAACTTTATGATATCCTGCTCTGATGAACTGTCTGGCGACTTTTTCGGAATCGCTATGATCATAACTATATATTACTAAGGTATGGTCAGGAAAAATATCTTTAGAGCGGACTATTTCCAGCCAGTCGATATAGTTTAGCCATTTGATGGGAAGGCTTTTAGCACCCCGGATATGCCCGCCCCGGTACTCTCCTTTTAGTTTCCAACCGTTGTATGCTTCTACGGAGCGAACATCTATAATTTTTATTTGGTTGTTATTTAGATTTTTCATTAATTGTTCTGTCGAAATATATTCCAGCTTGTCCATTGATATCTCCTTATTTGATAAGTGTTTTTATAATTATTATTATGTTATATAAATTATGTATTTGCAAGAGAAAGTTGTAATTTGAAAAGGGATTAAGGGTTCGTTATTTATTTGCGGGGTTTAAGAAAAGTGTTATAATAACGGTAATTGAAGAAATATTATAAGGTCAGGAGGCGTTACCTGTGAGTAAAACTGTAGATGCCCGGGGTTTAAAATGTCCCCAACCGGTAATTCTTACTAAAAAAGCCCTGGAGGAAATGGAGGAAGGCACCCTGGTAGTTATGGTGGATAATGAAACAGCCAGGACCAATGTGTCCAATATGGCCTCTGCCCGGGCCTGCAGGGTGGAAGTAGAAGAAAAGAAAGGGGCTTATCATATAACCATAACCAAGGGCGAGTCTGTTTGTGACCCATATGACTTTAGAAAAAAACTGGTGATAGTTTTAGGCAGCGATACCCTGGGAAGTGGAGATGAAGAACTGGGGGAAATTTTGATGAAAAGCTTTATATATACTTTGCTTGAAGGTGAAGATATTCCCCAATCAATAATATTTATTAACCGGGGGATTTTTTTGACTATAGAAGGCTCTGAAGTCCAGGAGGATCTTAAGAAACTGGAAAAAAAAGGCGTAGAGATTTTGTCTTGTGGGACCTGCCTGGATTTTTATCAGCAAAAGGATAATTTAGGCATAGGAACGATCACTAACATGTACACCATCACTGAAAAAATGGCAGCAGCGGATAGAGTTTACACAATGTAGCGATTTAATTCGATAATTATCGACATTTATCCACATTTTACACACTATCTGTGGATAAACTGTTAAAAATCTTTTACGGAGTGATGATATGGAGTTTAAAGAAACCTTTGGAGAGATGGAAGGGTTTAAATCGGTGGTGGAGTTTCAGTCAGATATTTCCCAGCGCTTTCGGGAGGATTTCCACAGTCTTATAAGCCTTTATGAGAGTCTGTCGGATATATATTTGAACACGGTTAAAAAGCTGAAGGAAAGGGTTAAAAGGGAAAAGGGAGACTCCCGGAATGAAGTCACTTTTTTACTCATGGCCCGGATATTTAACCACTCCCTCAGCGCCTTTATTCTTTTAGAGCGGGGAATGATCATTGACGGAGCAGCTGTGATCCGGCAGGTTTTAGAAACCCAGTGGCTTTTGGAATACTTTTACGAAAACCCCCAGAAAGTAGACAGCTGGATGGAGGGTAAGCGGATAAAGCCCAGTGAAGTAAGGAGAAATCTAAAGCTGGATGAAGAAAGGTCTTTTCTTTACGGGGAATACTGTAAAATGACCCATAATAATATTGAAGCCGCCAGGTATTTCAGTGGGAGTCAGGGTGATTCTGACTGCATCATATTTGGTGGTTATTATAATCCCCTCTACATTGAACAACTTTTAAGCGAGCTTATCATTTATATTACCACCACCCTGTTTATTGTAAATTATGCCTACCAGGAGGAACTTCATGATTTAACAGCCATTAATCGGAAGTTAAATTCCATGTTAAAAGTTATAATTGGAAGGCTGGCGGAAATTAGCCATATGGAGGAGGAGTAGGAGAGAAGAGCCGGTTAAACCAAAAGATGTTCTCGGAAAGAGTACGCTTTTATAGATAGGGATACCAGGCTGTTGGAGGATTAATGAAGCTAAAATTTTCTGCTGGGAATGATTCCATATTTTTGGGCTATTTCCAGGGCATCTTCATATTCTCTCATGTATAACCTCCTGCTCAATTCCGGGTAATCATGGGCTTTATAAGCAGGATGATACTGGGCCATGACGTTTACAAAGGAGTCGGAGGATATTTCTTCTCCAATAAATTTCATGGCTTCTTCTGTTCCCGCCAGGTCCTCGGGAAGGACCAGGTGCCTTATAATTAGACCCCGGAGGGCAATACCCTTTTCATCAGTTACCAGGTCACCCACCTGCCTGTGCATTTCCTTTAATGCTCTTTTAGCTGTTTCAGGGTAATTATCTATGCCAGAATATTTTTTTGCCTTCTTCTCATCGGTATATTTAAAGTCGGGCATGTAAATATCTATAATCCCTTCCAGAAGTTTTAAGGTTTTCAGGGACTCGTAGCCGCCGCAATTATAGACCAGGGGAAGTTTTAAACCTTCTGTAGCGGCTATTTCCAGGCTTTTTAGTATCTGGGGAACTACATGGGTGGGGGTAACAAAGTTAATGTTGTGGCATCCCATTTCCTGGAGTTCCAGCATCATATCGGCCACATCATCTTCAGTAGCTTTTTTTCCGTATAAGCCGGAACTGATGTCATAATTCTGGCAGTAGACACATCGGAGATTGCAGTAGGAAAAAAAGATAGTCCCTGATCCTCTGGATCCCACAAGGGGTCTTTCTTCTCCAAAATGGGGGGAATAACTGGCCACCATCATATCCTTACCTGTGCGACAAAACCCCTTTTCTAATTCCAGCCGGTTTACACCGCATTCATGGGGACAAATATCGCAGGCTTCTAACCTGTTAATGCCTTCCTGGACCTTTTTTTTAAGGGTGTTTTTTTCTAGCAGTTCAAGGTACCCTGGTTTAAAATTTTCCAATTTAAAACCTCCAAACAAGGAATATTTATGATAAGATTTAATATAATAACTTCTTTTAAGGTTGATATGATTAACTTATTATTATTTTATCACATCTTGAAGCTTTCTAAAGAGGATATTTGTTTTTGCAAACGAAATATATAGAAGTGGAATCAAGCTGATCAACTGTTAGGAAGGGAGACATAAAAGAAATGAAAAAGGATAAAAAAGGCCACAGGGTGCAGTCCGTGGAAAGGGCCCTTCTACTCCTGGAAATATTATCGGGAATAGGGGAA
>SKLX01000181.1 GCA_007121375.1 Bacillota bacterium
GCAGCCCTCTGCTGGATTTCTATTATTTATTATAATTTAATCTCAATTTCTGCCTCTTCCCTCAACTCTTCCACGTGGCTTTGAAGGACTTCGTTTTCCTTCTGCCGTTTTAAATCCTCCTCCAGCTGAGGTTTTACTTCTTCAAATTCCCCGAATTCTTCCCCCATCTGGGCGCTGTACTGATCATAAACAGCCTTTAACTCTTCTTCGGAAACTTCCAGGTCCTCTTCTGAAATGTTTTCTTCCTTGTAACTTTCCATGTATTTCTGGGCAGGTAGGGTCCGGGCTATATCTTCTTTAATTTCTTCCCGGGTTATGCCGGCAGCTTCCAGCTGTTGGTTAAGCTCTTCTTCTCCTCCAAACTGGGCCACCAGGTCCTGGTATTCCTGCTCCAGTTCTTCCTCGCTTACGGAAATGCCCTTTTCTTCTGCTGCCTGGGCCATAAGAAGGTTGGCAACCAAGCTGTCCAGGATCTGCCTTTCCAGCTGTTCAAGCATATCGGACATATCTTCGCTATCCAGGTCCATGCCCTGCATCTGGTACTGCTGTTTTTGCTGTTCCAGCATAACCTCCAGTTCCTCCCGGGCAATCTCTTCCCCATTGACGGTAGCCACTACTTCCTGGCTTTCCTCCTGGAACATTCCTTGAAGGGCTGTTAATGGTTTATCTAAAAAACCTGAGAAAGCTCCTACAGCCACTAAGGCAATTATTACCGCGGCAGCGATTAAATATAATGTTTTGCGGGGGAGGCTCACATTAATGTTGTTTCCTTTGTCTTCATTATCCATGACCTTACTCCTTTCTTGTATTAGGCTGTGCCAAAAAAACTACATAGATTATGGTAACATGAACTGTCTGGATTAACAAGGGGTATCCAATTAAAAAGGAATTCACCTTATAAAAGGATATTAATTTAATATGTAAACAGGAGAATAAGACAGAAGAGGAAATAATAAACAAGCTAACAGGGTTTTCCCTTTCCAATTCCCCTTCTCCTTTCATTCGACTTTTTATTTCAAATAAGGTAAATTTTAGAGTAATGATATGTCTTTTGAGGGGGTATAATGTTGAACACTTTAAAATTAAAAAAAATTAGCCTGGTTAAGCTTACCCTTTTAATATTGTCACTAATTATGGCTTTATTTTTTTTCGGCTGCACTGCACCTG
The DNA here is from genome assembly GCA_007121375.1 of Bacillota bacterium. Classification (GTDB taxonomy): domain Bacteria; phylum Bacillota; class Dethiobacteria; order SKNC01; family SKNC01; genus SKLX01. The sequence continues at coordinate 1,168 of SKLX01000181.1, forward strand.
CGACAAATCCTGACGGGGGGGCTGGTGTAGAAAATGAAGAAATAAAAGAAGAAAACAATGGGGCAGAAAACGGTGAGATTGCCGATGAGGAGAAGGAAGAAGAGAAGGAAGAGGAGATCTGCCCCGAAGAAAAGAAAGCTGAGGAAAGAAGAGAACGGGAAGTGGCTTTACAGGAGGAGCTGGGAGAATTCTTTGTCCCCCTACCTCCCCTGGAGAAAGAAGAAAACCCGCCAGTAAAAGCCCGGGGTATATACGTGACGGGTAATTCAGCGGGTTACGAAGAAAGATTCAACCGTCTGCTGGAAATGATTGAAACATCAGAACTTAACACCATGGTAATTGACGTTAAGAATGACCATGGGATAATCACTTACCCCAGCGAGATAGAAATAGCCCAGGAGATTCAGGAAGGACAGGCTGTTCCTGTCAGGGATATAGGGGAAGTTATAGATCGCCTTGAAAAAAGAGATATTTACCCCATAGCCCGTATTGTAGTCTTTCGGGACCCCCTTTTATCCCGGCATTATCCCGAGTGGTTTCTCCAAAGGAAAGAAGGGGGCGTTTGGGAGGATGGAAAGGGTTTTAAATGGTCCAGTCCCTACATGAAGGAAGTCTGGGATTACAATATTGCCATTGCCAAGGAAGCGGCTTTGATGGGCTTTCGGGAAATACAGTTTGACTATGTGCGCTTTCCTGAAAATGCGGAAAGGTTGGACAGGGAGACTAACTTCCCCGGTCAGGATGACCGGTCCAAGGAAGAAATAATTCGTGATTTCCTCATATATGCCGGAGAAGAGCTGGAGGAGTACAATGTGTACCTTTCAGCGGATGTTTTTGGGGTAATTTCCACCTCCTGGGGGGATTCAGATGAAATAGGGCAGAACTGGGAAAAATTAACCCCCTATGTGGATTATATTTGCCCCATGGTTTACCCCAGCCATTATGGTCCCGGTTATTTTGGGTATTCTGTTCCCGATGCGGAACCGGCGGGGACGGTAAGGCATGGCCTTAAGGATGCGGTTAAGCGGAATGCACCCGTGGAAGACCCGGCTATTATAAGGCCTTACCTGCAGGGTTTTACCGCCAGCTGGGTCAGGGGTAACATTTCTTACGGTCCCCAGGAGGTTCGGGCCCAGATTAATGCTGCCCTGGAGCTGGGGATTGATGAGTATTTAATCTGGAACGCTAGAAATAGATATAATCCTGATTTCTTCCTGACGGAGGAGGCCGCCCGGCAGGAAAGGGAAAGGATTTTAAAGGAACGGGAGGAGGAAGGTCGCTGCACCCTTAACAAGACTGCCCGGGAGGCTTTAGTGGATTACCTGGAGGGAGTAAAGGAAAAGGACTGGCGTAAGACATACCTGCTCCATTCTACGGATTTTTCCATAGATTATAGAGAGTACCGGGATTGGGTTGAAGAATGGGTGAGTGGGCCTTATTCCTATGAGATAACGGACAGCCGGGAGGAAAGAGAGGGCAAGTCTTATGAACTGGACCTGGTTATAAGGGCTGGTGAAGAAGAACTGAAACTGGAAGGACAAACTTTTAAGGTATATAAAGAGAACAAAATTTGGAGAGTTAGCCCTCCCTCCCTCTTTACAGACCTTCTTACCCGTGCTCCCCGCCCCCGGGATCAATAATCTTAAGAGATAGGAGTTGACTGACATGAAACACTTCTTTTGTGGCAGGCCCATGCGCTACTTCCTGGTAGCAGTGGTATTATTGACCATTACTTTACTGTTTTCGGCAGGTAATGCTGTGGCCCAGGAAAAAATTGTAGAGAGGATTTTTGGTGCTGACCGGTTTGAAACAGCCGTGGAGATTTCTAAATCAGGTTGGGAACAAGCTGAATGGGTTATTCTGGCCCGGGGTGATGATTTCCCCGATGCCCTGGCGGGAACCCCCCTGGCATACCAGAAGGAAGGTCCTGTTCTCCTTACTTCCCGGGAAAATCTTGAGCCCGAAACCAGGGAGGAAATTCTGCGACTTGGAGCTCAAGGGGCTGTTATCCTGGGAGGGACAGCCGCTGTTTCTGACCAGGTAGAAGAAGAGCTCCGGGAGATGAACCTGGAAGTAGAAAGGATTGGGGGAGAAAACAGGTATGAAACGGCAAGGCTGGTGGCGGAAAAGCTTCTTTCAGATACCCAAAGGGCAGTTATTGCTTATGGAGAAGATTTCCCCGATGCCCTGGCGGTTGCTCCTTACGCAGCTCGCCACGGCTATCCAATACTCTTAACTCTAAAGGAAGATTTGCCCCAGAGTACGGGAAAAGCCCTGGAGGCATTAGATATAAACGAAACCCTGGTGGTGGGCGGAGAGGCTGTTATAGGAGAGGAAGTCCTGGAAAACCTACCGGCTCCTACCCGGTTAGCAGGGGCGGACAGGTATGAAACGGCGGCAGAAATAATTCGCCAATTTGATATTGGGGTAGATAAAGCTTATGTGGCGGCAGGCACTGATTTTGCTGATGCTTTATCGGGCTCGGTTTTAGCTGCCCGGGAAAGGATGCCCCTTATTTTGGTCCGACAGGCTTCCCTCCCTTCAGCTGCCAGTCAGCTGATAGAAGAAAGAGGGTTTAACCATTTTGTAATCCTGGGGGGTGACCGGGCTGTTTCCCCGGCAGTCAAATGGACCCTGGAAGAAAGGCCTGCTGAAATTCCCGAGGATTACCGGGAGGATCCGGTAGTAAGCCTTTTGAAAAAGGACTTTGATGAGGTAAGGGAGATCCTGGGTGAACCCGATGAGGAAGGATATGATGGGAGGTTTGGAGGGGTGGATTACCTCCGCTACCAGGAGGAAGCTCTCTTTATAATGTCCCCCCACTTTGATGTAGATGATTTAGAAGAAGAAGTAGTAAATTCCATATTAATGGGGGAAGGGAGTGAGATTTTTAATATAGAGGTAGGAATGACCTTTGAGGAAATAGCGGGCATTCTGGGACCCCCGGATTCAGGCCCTTCCCTTGATGAAAGGACCCGGGATTATTATATCATCTGGTACGCTTTTGGTGATAGGGATAACCAGGTTCCCGAATTTGAATTGTTTTTCAGTGCCAGGGACCTGGATGCCCGTACCTTTGAGGCCTTTCTAACCTGGAATTATGCGGACCACCCGGTAAGTGAATTATCCCCAGGCTATCCCAAGGAAAAAATAGCCGGGGCTATACCAGAATATTATGAGGAAAGATTAAACTATATCGGGATTCATGAAAAGATAGGGTCATACTCTACCGAGTATGACCCTGGCCAGACGGGTAGGGTTACAAACATTAAGCTGGCATCGGAAAGTATTAGTGGTTCCCTTCTGGCACCGGGCCAGCATTTTAGTATGAACGAGACTGCCGGTCCTTATAGCCGGGAAAGGGGATTTCAGCCCGCCCCTGTTTTTAGGGCAGGAGAAGTGATTACAGGGATAGGGGGAGGGGTCTGCCAAAATTCCTCCACCCTTTATAACGCTGTCCTCCTGGCGGGATTGGAGGTAACGGAACGCCACTCCCATTCCCTTCCCGTTTGGTACCTTCCTCTGGGAAGGGATGCTTCCGTATCTTACGGGATAACAGATTTAAAGTTTTCTAATCCCCTGCAAAAGTATGTTTATATTCAAATGAGAGCTTCTGAGGGTGTTTTAACGGTTAATGTATTCGGAACGAAGGAAAAGGAAGTGGAAATAAGTTCTTCCATTGTGGAATATATTGATCCTCCTGTAGAATATATTGAGTCCTCCGATGTTACAGAAAGGGTTGTGGTCCAGGAGGGAGCCAGGGGCTACAGGACGGTTACCACCATTACAGTTAATGGGAAGGAAGAGGTTCTCAGCCGGGATTATTATCAGCCCCAGGAAAGGATAATAAAAATCCCCCTGTAAAATCGTTTTCCCAGGGAGATTTATATTGCTTTATCCTTTATTCTTCCTTTTCCAGTTGAGCCAGGCGTTCGTTTAACTTTTTTATTTCATTCATCAGTTCCTGTTGTAGTTTTTTATTATCGTTTAATGAATTATTTGGTTTTCCTTTTTTAAGATCATGGAGCTCTTTATTTATAGAGAGAATTTCTTCCGCTTTTCTAAAAAGAACCACCTTGGACCAGGGGAAGTTAATAACGTTTGATGCAGGATCCGGCCCGAAATCCGGCTCTTTACTCTGATCAGGCAGCTTGACCTTTCCCTTTTCTACGGTGGGTATTTCAAATCTGCCCCGCCTGTACACCCGGGAAATGTTTCTGCCCGGGAGTATTTTATCGTAAGGGAAAAAATGGCAATCACCCTTTTTTACCGTGTAAACACCTTCATCGGTTACTACCAGGGCTTCCCCCTTCATACCTTTTACCACTGCTTTAATATCTTCATCACCCTCAATATTTTCGTCGATTACATCCCCAATTCTCTTAGGAATATAATCAAATACTATAGATTCTGCCATGGAACAGATTGATTTTTTATCCGGCATAACTATACCCTCCTTTCAACATCTATTATAATAAAAAAACAGGCTAAAAACCAGTGCATTTTAATTGACTAAGTGTTCGTGGAGTTTTTTATTATTTTAAGAAGCCAGGCCATGTTTTCTCCCAACCTGTCCATGGTTCCCATCCCTTCTGCATCGGATTCCACTTCTCCCCTTTCTTTCCCCACGCCCAGGTTCCAGTAAGTGGAGCCCGGAATTATCATTTCGTTAATTAAAAAGAAATTATTAATGGTTTGAAAAACATTTATGGAGCCTGCCCGGCGAACAGCGACCACGGCAGCCCCCACCTTTCGTCTAAAAAGGTTGTCGTTTCCCTTGGCAACATAACCTGCCCGGTCCATTAAAGCTTTGGTTTCAGCCGTCAGGGAGGCAAAGTAAGTTGGCGAGCCGATGATGATCCCATCAGCTTCAATCATTTTTTTTATGCAGTCATTAACTATATCTGAGTCAATGGCACATTTCTGGTTTAGTTTTTTTCTGCATTCCCGGCAGGCAGTGCATCCCCTTATCCTGGTTCCCGATAAATCTATGAGTTCAGTATGAATACCCTCTTCCTCCAGCTTGTTCAGTGCTTTTCTGATAAGTATCCCCGTGTTTCCATCTTTGCGGGGACTTCCGTTAAAGGCTACTACCTTTATCATTTTTCTATTCCTCCCCATTCACATTTTTTTATTTTTTTCTTTTCTTATTTCTATCAGGGTGAAGAAAATTCTGCAGAGGAATAAAAGGAAAAGGGGCTAATCTGCCGAAAGAGATATAAAAAGAGGAATTTAAAGCAGGGAGAGTTAGGAGTTTATTGATGATTATGAATGACTTGTTAATATGGATGGGAATAGTCTTATGTATAACCCAATCTGCAATGCTTTCGGGATTAAATCTGGCTGTGTTCAGCCTTAGCCGCCTTCGCCTGGAGGTTGGGGCAGAGGGGGGAGATGTTTATGCAAAAAGGGTCCTGGCCCTGAGGCAGGATGCTAATTTTACCCTTGTAACCATTTTATGGGGTAACGTGGCCATCAATGTACTTCTGACTCTGCTGGCGGATTCGGTAATGGCAGGAGTGGCGGCATTCTTTTTTTCTACCGTGGTTATTACCTTCGTGGGTGAAATCATCCCCCAGGCCTTTTTTTCCCGGTATGCCCTTCCCGTGGCAGCAACCCTGTCACCTTTACTGCGTTTTTACCAGGTTATTCTTTGGCCTGTGGCCAGGCCGGTGGGGAAGGCACTGGATGCCCTGGTAGGGCACGAGGTCATTCCCTGGTTTCAGGAGGAGGAATTAAGTGAAGTTTTGCGCCACCATGCCCTTAAGGCTGATACAGAAATAAGCCGGTTGGAGGCTGTCGGGGCTATAAACTTTTTGGCCCTGGACGATTTGCCTATCAAGGAGGAGGGGGAGGGGCTGGATTCACGGAGTATAATAAGCCTTCCCCTTAAACAGGGTTATCCCCAATTCCCGGCCTTTGAAAGGAAACAGGAGGATCCCTTTTTACAGAGGATTGCTTCTTCTGGCAAGAAATGGGTAGTTTTTACCGATAAAGCAGGGGAGCCTCGTTATGTAGCGGACTCCCATGCTTTTCTAAGGTCTGCTCTTTTTGGAGGTGATGACTTCAATCCTGTTTCCTTCTGCCATCGCCCCCTTATTGTCCGTGACCCCAACCTTCCTCTGGGGCAGGTTTTGAGCAAATTAACTGTTCGTTCGGAAAAACCCGGTGACGATGTTGTTGATGAAGACTTAATTATTCTCTGGGGGGAAGTAGAACGCCGTATTATTACCGGGTCAGATATTTTGGGACGTTTGCTAAGGGGAATAGCACGAAATATCCCTTCCCTGAGACAATGAAAAACTGCCCCTGAAGAGAGGGGCAGGAAAGATAGATTAATGGAAGAAAGGCTTTTAATCTACTTTTTTATATCTTTAATCTGGTATGTAATATCACCCACTGGGGCTTCTACCACAACTACACTCCCTATGGTTTTTCCCATAATTGCCCTTCCTACAGGAGATTCATTGGAGATTTTGTTTTTTTCCGGGTCGGCTTCTACAGTTCCAACTATAGTATATTGATAAAGCTCGCATGTTTCCAGGTCTTTAAGTATGACGGTGCATCCCAGACAGACAGCTTCGGTGTTTACCTCACCTTCCTTTATGAGAAGGGTATTTCTCAGCATTTTTTCCAGGGTGATGATTCTACCCTCGACAAAAGCCTGCTGGTTTTTTGCTTCCTCATATTCGGGATTTTCACTGAGATTTCCGAAATGAAGGGCTGCTTTTATCCGGGTGGCCATTTCTTTTCTTTTTACGGTTTTTAAATATTCCAGCTCGCTCTCCAGTTTTTCCAGTCCACTGTAGGTTAAAACTACTTCTTTTGTATGCATATATCATTCTCCTTTGCCTGAATATTCATAATATTTATAAAATTAATAATCTTGTACTACTATAACATTTTTTACCTCTAAGTGTTTTAAGAAAGTTTTAAGGGAATCTAAATATTTTTTTAAGTTCCTTTCTGCTCTGATTTATGGGGCTTAGAGAAGGCATCTGACAATTTGACAAAATTAGACATTATTCATCAAAGGGCCAGGAAGGTTACTGGGAGAATTAAAAAAGATAAATGTGAAAAAGATAATTAGTTTGCAGCAAGATAGCCAGTAAGCGGGGGGATTAGGGTGAAAGAATTAGGATCAAAAAGAATAGGGATGAAAAAGATAATAGAGTTAGCACTTCTAAAGAAACTGTTTCCCCTTTTTTTAACATTAAATTTAATTTTTTTCTGTGGAGGGTGCTTAACTTTTCCTGATCCGGAAAAAAGGGTAGTTAACTTTTGGTCTGCCTATCAGGAGGGGGACTATAAAAAGGCAGAATATTATACAGCATTTGACGTGGAAGAGGTATTTGAAAGGATATGGCCTCCTGGAGATGATGAAATATTCAGCGATAAAATGTTCCAAAATTATATTGAACGGGTGGATATTACGGTAAAAGGACATGAAGTAGATGACAGCAGGGCTTACGTGGAGGTTTACGTAAGTTGGCCTGATATGGATTATTTTATGGATCGGTTAATGGTGGAGGCGGTCCCGGCGGCTTTTTCTGCTGCCGCGGCCGGGGCTGATGAAGAGAAAATTGATACTTTTTTGAGGACTTTATCTTTAGAGATACTGGAGGAGACTCCAGAAATTACTACTCCCCACAGGGTGCCCCTGGAACTGGAAGGAGATGACTGGAAGTTGGTTGAGCCGCCTGTGCCCCATGTTAAGGAAGTGTTCGATTTGCCCGAGGGGAAAGACGGGAATACTGAGCCGGAAAAATATAGGGTCCCTACTTTTTCAAAAGACTTTTGGGGGGAACCGGAAATCCAGGATGTTAAGGGAGAGCTCCCCGCTCCTTCAAAGGAACCTGCCGGTGCCGGTGAAGTGGTTAAACTTGATTTTCATGATGCTTTATCTGGAAGGGTGAAACTTGAAATAGAATTGTTAGAAACCCTTCGGGGTGAAATGGCCTGGAAGAAGGTAAAGGAAGCAAGTCCTTCAAATGAGAGACCGCCAGAGGGGAAAGAATATCTTCTGGCCAAATTCAGGATCAGGCTTATAGAAGGGGAAAAAGGGGAACCTTTAAATATTAGTGATTTTATGTTTGAGGCAGTCAGTCATAGAGGGGTGGTATATGAAAACTATCTCACCCTTGAAGGCCTTGAGCCTGTCCTGAAGGTGCGCCTTAATGAGGCCGAGGAGTACCAGGGATGGACTTATTTCCTGGTGGGAGAGAAAGATAAACCCTTAGCCGTTTTTCAGCGGGGCCAGGAAGGTGAGGCATGTTTTAATTTAGAATAACTTAACAACTCACAACACAGTGTATCGATTTATTAACTTATTGAGCAGGTTTGATGGTGATGGTGAGTTCAACCAGGTGTACCTCTTTAAAACCTTCTTCTACAGATTTTTTCATTAAACCCTCTAATTCTTTTGAGTTTTTTTCCTTGTAAACGCTGGCTTTGTCTAAGGTTACGCCTGCAGGTCCTTGAGGGCTGTCTTTTAGATAGCCTTCTTTATATTTTACAGCATAGAGCTTCATGGCAATCCTCTCCTTTCTTTGTTTTATGGTCATATCTAAAGGGCAGGCTGAAGATTCAGGTTTTAATGCAGGTGGCTTTGGCATTTTCCAGGCTTTTTAATTTTTTCAGGCCCTTCTGGGGGTCGTAGCTTTGTTCTCCCACCCATTCCCTCAATTTTGCCAGGGCCCTTCCTGACTTAATAAGTTCCCTGGACTGGTGGATTCCATCCCGGATATCCTTTCCTTTATCCATCAAGTATATTATCAGGGCGGCATTTAAACAGGCAATATCCTCCCGCTCCCTTTCCCCTTCACCCTTAAGGAGGTTTACCAGCCTTTGGGCTTCTAACTTTTTGCAGGAGGAAGGCTTCAGGTTTTCTTCCCGGCCCCGACTTAGCCCCACATCCTCCGGCGTAAAAGAATAACAAATGATCTCTCCATTTTCCTTTAATTCAGCGACCAGGGTCTCCCCCAGGGTGGAGGCTTCGTCCATGCCCCTTTTACCGTCTCTGCTGAGGCCATGAATAACAAGGGCCCTTTTATAGCCTGTTTCAGCCATGATCAGGGGCATCTTACGAAGAAGTTCCCGGGAATAAACCCCCCGGACCCCGTACTGGGGCAGGGCAGGGTTGGCCAGGGAGGCGGCCGTATTTAGGATGGTCCCAAAAGAAATCTGGGATAAAATTCTTCCCAGGGCCCGGGGATGAACCTGGGAACTGGTACCGTTGAATATTCCTATGCCTGTTTTTTCAATGCTCTTTTTCACTAATTGGGGATTGCATTCCACCTCTATTCCCAGTTCTTCTAAAAGGTCTATGGTTCCGCAGGGGGAGGTAACCCCCCGGGCTCCGTGCCTGGCCATGGGAATTCCTGCCGCAGCGGCAATTATGGAGGAGGCGGTACTTATGTTGAAGGTTTTTAGGGAATCCATGCCTGTCCCACAGTTTTCTACAGGTGGGGCTTTAGTATCAAGGGTTATCTTTACCGTGTCCAGCTCATAGATGGCTTCCCAACAACCAGCTATTTCATCAATGGTTTCCCCCCTGGCAGCCAGGGCTGCCAGGAAGGCTCCCTGTTGCATTTCCGGCTGTTCATTATCCAGTAATTGCCTGAATGCTTCCCTGGTTTCTTTCCGGTTCAGGGTTTCCTTATTTATTACCCGGGTAATTATTTTCCCAAATTCCTTAATGTTTTCTCTGGTCATCCTAATCACACTCCTTAAAATGATATTGTTACCGCCAGTTCACTCATGTCTTCCACCATTTTGAGGCCCTTTTCTATCTCCTCAAGGTTTATAGCCCGGATAGGAATGTCTTTGATTTCTAGCTTTCGGCTACTTAAGATCTCCAGGGTCCGTTTGTTGTGGTTGATGGAGCAGCCGTAGCCACCAATCATTTTAATTTCCTTGTAATGGATCAGGTTAAGGTCAAAGGACAGGCAGGGTTCCTCCCAGGCAAGGCCGCTAAAAAAACCAAACCTTCCCCTTTTGGCGGCCATGTGAAGCCCGGAATTAAAGGCCCTGGGGTCGGGGCAGCAGGGAATAACCACGTCAACTCCCTTGTTGCGGGTGATGTTCATGACTTCCTTCAGGGCATCAGTTTTAAGGGGGTTGATACAGTAATCAAAGCCCAGGTTTTTAGCCCCGGCTATCCTTTTTTCCAAGGGCTCCACCAGGATAATCGGGCCTGCTCCCCGGGACCGGGCCAGGCGGGCATTTAGTATTCCTAGCCTGCCTCCCCCGAAGATAAGGACTGTATCTCCTTTTTGCACTTCAAGGGATTCCTGCATGTTCAAGGAGCAGGCCAGGGGTTCTGTCATGGCGGCCTCCTCAAAGGTTATGTGAGAAGGAATTTTATTAAGTATACCCCTTTTGACTCCCCGGGCCGGGACCAGGAGATATTGGGCAAAACCCCCATCGTAATTAAACCCCATGATTTGAAGGTGGTTGCAAAGGTTATCCTGGCCCTGAAGGCAGTATTCACATTCCCCGCAGGTTATCCCCGGGGAAACCTGGAGCCTGTCCCCCTCCCTAATTTCTTTGACTTCCTTTCCAGTTTTCACGGCTGTACCCGTAATTTCGTGGCCCAGAACCCGGGGCATTTTTAGGTCCCGCTGCCCCCGGGTAAAGCACTTCATATCCGTGCGGCAAACTCCGCAGGCTTCAACCTTTACCAGGACTTCCCCTTCCCCGCAGAGGGGAGTATTAATTTCCTTCAGGGTTATCTTGCCGATATCTTCCAAAACAGCAGCTAGCAAAAAACTCACCTCATCCTTTCAGCCTCTCTTTACTTTCTTTTATTTTCAAAAAAAAAGTCCACGCTAATCAAAGCGTGGACTTTCCATCATCCATCTTTATTAAACCGCCTTTGGCTCGAAGGCAGTTTAAAATATTTCAGGCAGGTCTTCTGACTCAGGGTCATTACCAGCCAAACCACCTTCCCCCTGGCGGAGTGGTATAAGGCAGCTGGTTTACCATTACAGCGGCGGGCCCGTCCGGGAATCTCACCCGGTTCCCTATTCTCCCTTCTATTAAATAATGAAGGGCACCTGAAACATTTACTATAAAGTTTTTTCTTCCCTTTAATTTTATTAATTACCGGTAAAAAAGTCAATGGAAAAAATCTTTCTGCAAATAACTTAATAACTTAATACACAGTGTTGAAGGATATTGTTAGTGTTGCAGGAAGGATAGTGCAGCTAAGGCAGGATTTTACCATATTTTCTCGGAAAATAAAGGATATTATATTAAATATGTTGAAGATTATGACATTATTGTTTTTTTACTGGAGGTATAATATGTCCCTAAAAGATGAACTGGAAAAACAAAAGATAATCCTGATGGAAGCAGAACGCATTGCCCATATAGGGGGATGGGAATGGGACTTGAAGGAAGATCGTTTTTACTGTACAGAAGGATGGAGGCGGATTAATGGCGTCAGCAAAATAACTATGACCCGGGAGGAACTATTAAACCTGGCCCATCCAGAAGATCTGGGAATGATTATGGATTCTTTTGAAGGAGCTTTGCGTGGAGTAAAGTCTTACGATATAAAGCACCGCATTATAAAGGAAGATAGTGGAGAGATCCGTTATGTCCATTCCCGGGGGGAAGTTGTCTATGATGACAAGGGAAATCCCGTCAAGGTATACGGGGTGTCTATGGATATAACGGAAAGTAAAAGGAGGGAGGAAGAACTGATAGCTTACGAGCAAATAGTTTCTTCTTCTCAGGATTTGATGTCCCTGGTGGACAGGGAATACTGTTACCGGATTGTTAATGAGCCCTATGGTTTTATACATAAGACTTCCAGAGACCAGATTGTAGGCTGTCATGTTTCTGACATCCTGGGTGAAAAGGCTTTTTATGATGTGGCAAAACCCAGGCTGGACCGTTGTTTCAAAGGGGAAAGGGTAAATTATGCAGAATGGTTTTATTTCCCTGAAAAGGGATACCGGTATATGGATGTAACCTATTCTCCCTGTTACCTGGATGAATCAACCATTATGGGCGCTGCTACGGTAGTCCGTGATATAACCGAACGGAAACAGGCAGAAGAAGCCCTCCGGGAACAAAAGGACCTGCTGGAAGGATTAATCGATGGAATTTCCGATGTGGTAGCTATCCAGTATCCTGACCACACCATAGAACGTTTTAACAAGGCCGGGTATGAAATGCTGGGCATGACCCCGGAAGAAGTTAAAGGGAAAAAGTGTTATGAGCTTATAGGTAGATACCAGGAATGTGAAGAATGTGCCACCCGGAAGGCTTTAGAAACTAAAGAGTTAACCGTAATAGAGAAATATATCCCGGAAGTGGAAATGTATCTTAATTGCCGCAGCAATCCCGTTTTAGATGAAGAAGGGAATGTGGTAAGGATAGTAGAGCAGCTTCAAGACATAACGGAGAGGAAAATACAGGAGGATGCCTTAAAAAGAGAAAGGGACTATATGTTTAAGATTTTTGATTCCATGAGTCAGTATGTAGTAGTAGACAGTAAAGATTATATTATAGAGTATTTAAACCGTTCGGCAAAGGAGGATTTTGGAGACCTGGTGGGGAAAGTTTGTTACCGGGAAATTGGGCAGGAGGCCCCCTGCAAACAGTGCCCCATTCCCAAAATCGTTCATGAAAAACATCCAGGACCTGTAAAATATAATGTGGAAGCTTTCGGCAGGATACTGGAGGGAAGCGCCACCCCCCTGGTGAACCTGGACGGAAGCATCTCCGTTTTGGAGGTATTGGAGGATATCACGGAAGAAAAGGAAAAGGAAGAAAAAATCCGCTACCTTAGTTTTCATGACGGTCTTACCGGCCTTTATAACCGGGCTTTTTTTGA
>SKLX01000009.1 GCA_007121375.1 Bacillota bacterium
ATGATCTCCTCCAGGCGGGCGGATGAAGCTTCATCCAGCTGCCGGGGCATGATGCGTGGACTAAACTCAATAATAGTGACTTCTTTATCCAGAGAATGTATTTCTGAGGCCGCTTCCAATCCCAGAATGCCCCCGCCGATAATCGCAATTTTTTTGCTGTCTCTCAGAGCTTCTTTAATTTTCAGCAAAGTAATTATAACATAACTGCCTTTTGCCGTCAAACCTTGCCTCTGGCATATATTCCGGCATATATTCCCGGCATATTATTTCCATAGTTTTTAAACCAAAACACTTTCCAGCCCCGAATCTGCCACAAAAACCAGGGTATGGTTTGTTTCATTAATTATAGTTATAAGTTGTTTATAGCGAGGAGACATGCCTATAATGGTTAAATCGGAAGGCTCTTCTTTAATGGCCTGGTAAAAATCTCCCACCAACACCTTTATCTCTGTGTTCAGCGGCAGCCGGGCCGCTTCTTTAAATCTTTGCAGGCTCTCCTCTGCCTTTTTAACCTGGGATGAATCCTCCACCGCCCTCATTAAGCAAAGGGAGGCGTTCCAGTTACGACTGAGCTGCAGGGCACTTAAGGTCGCCAGGTTGTAGTTGGGGCTTTTTTCCCTCAGCCACAGGTTTATCCGCTTTTCCTGCCCAAAGCCCTCCTTGGGATGTAAATATAAAAGCATCATCCCTACCTGATAAGTCCTTATACTTTCAATTACCCTTTTAAATCTTCTTTGCTTTTCCGGGTCACTGCTTATGGTAAAAAACAACATATTGGGGGGGAGAAAGGTATTAAGAAGGCTTTGCAGGACTATTTTAAGCTCTACCTCAAAACGGCCCTTTTCTACGACTATTTTCTGGACAAACAACCCCTGGTCTTTCAGGCAGGCCATTACCTCCTCAATCTCTTCCAGTTCCCCCTCCCCTTCTTTGTCCTCTTCTTTTATGGTCAAATAGTACAGCCTCCCTGAAGAATATATTAAATCCCTGATAAAGCGGGAAACCCTGCGGAAATCCTGGGGACTTTCCACAGGCACCAGGACGGATGGTTTCCAGAGGCGGGGATGATAATCCATGGTCATGGCCTTTTGGGCAGCCCATTCTGCCAGGGCAATAAAAACACCCCCCCTGACATCTCCCCAGGGAGAAACCAGATGCTTTCGGCTTAACATATAGTAAATACCTATTATTACCAGGAAGGTAACCAGGGTAAAATATTTATTAATAAGAAGCATGGCCGATACACAACCTATCACCCCTACTATTGGCACCACCAGGGAGAGGGAAAAGCGGGGGCGGAAACTGATAATCCCTATGGTCTGCTCTACTAGAACAACCAGGTTAATAACTCCGTAAGTAGTTAAAAAAAACAGGGTTAAAAGTTGAGCAATGCTGTCCAGGGTTCCCAGTAGGAGAACGGCCAGGGATAGGAAGGAGGATATTACCACCGCCCGCCGGGGTTCCCCCCGGGCTGACTTCCTGGCCAAAAAAGAAGCCAGGGGAATAACCCGGTTTTCTGCCAGAGCAGCCAGAATGCGAGGGGCTCCAACCAGGGTTGAAAGGGCGGAGGACAGGGTAGCTCCCAGGATACCTGCTGCCACCAGAGGACTGTAAAGGGCCAAGTCTAAAATGGCCATGGTATTGGTTAAAAGCATTTCCTCGGAAGCCTGCCGGGCAAACCAGAAGGCCAGGAGAATATAAACTGCCAGGCCCACCGTCACTGCTGCCAGGGTTCCTTTAATAATACTTCTACCCGGGTCTTTTAGTTCCCCTGACATGTTGGCCCCGGCCAGAACCCCCGTTACGGCAGGGAAAAATATGGCAAAAGTTCCCCAAAAGTTTTCTTCCAGGAAACTTCCCATCCATAAAGGCTCCCCAGGGTTTAAAGATTCTCCCCCTAAGAAAGAAAATATAGAAAGGGCTACTACCAGAAGTACCAGGTATTGAAGGCGAAAGGAAAGGCGAGCACTTGCTATGGAAAGGAGGGTTAAAGCCAGCCAGGTTAAAAATCCTACCAGAGGTACTGGATGGTGGGGGAAAAAGGTTGTCCAAAGTTCGGTAAAACCCACAATATAAAAGGAAACAGCAAAAGCCTGGGAAAAATAAAGGGGAATCCCCACTGCTCCCCCTGCTTCCAGGCCAAAAGAACGGGTAATAATGGCATAGGCTCCCCCTGCCTTTATTTTAATATTCGTCAGCATGGAAGACATGGATAGGATGGTGCTAAATGTAATTATATGGGCTACACCTATAATAGCCAGGGTCCCCACAAAACCTGCATTGCCTACTATCCAGCCCAGGCGCAGGTACATAATAACACCTAAAATGGTTAACAGGGTAGGGGTAAAGACCCCTTCCAAAGTCCCTAAGCCTTGTTTTTCCTTCATGGTTTAACTCCCTTATCCTGTCAGGTCTATCTTATAAACGCCTTTTTATCTCATTTTATACCCATTATAACAGAAATATAAAGAAGAAAGTAGAATTATCTACCGTACAGAATTATCTGCTGTACTCATAAAAAGCAGGTGGAGGTTTGTTACCTCCCCTGCTTCTTTTCTATTTCCAACCCTTTTTACTTTTCCTTTTATCTCCCCTGCCTCCCTTAAATTTCGTTTCCTTCCAGGAAGGTTTTCCTTTGCCTCCCTTGAAGCCCCTTGATTTTTTCTGCCAGAGGGGGGCTTCCTCCGTCAATTTTACTGGTGTAGTATCCGGTTCTTTGGTAAGAATTTTTAAAGCTGCAGATAAGAGGGTAATGGAATCCTTTTCTTCCAGCATGCTCTCTGCCAGTTTTTTGTAGGGATAAATATCTTCCTCTTCAATTACCTTCATCAATCTATCAACCGCCAGCTGTTGTTGACCCTCCAGGGCCTGATCGAAGGTTGGGACCGACAGGCGCAGAATTTTCCTTTTGGTGGATTGTTCAATCAGTTTTAACTGGTTCATTTCCCGGGGATTAGCAAAGGTAATGGCTACACCTGCTTTTCCCAGACGTCCTGTCCGGCCAATCCGGTGGACATAACTGTCGGGATCCTGGGGAATATCAAAATTAAATATGTGGGTTATGTCACTGATATCCAGTCCCCGGGCCGCCACATCGGTAGCCACCAGAATTTCTGTAACCCCTGTCTTAAAGTTTCTCATAACGCTGTCCCTCTTGCCCTGGGTCAGGTCCCCATGAATGCCTTCGGCACAGTAGCCCCTCTTGGTTAAGGCTTCGTTAAGCTCGTCCACTCTCCTCTTGGTTCTGCCAAAAATAATAGCAAGTTCTGGTGATTGAGAGTCCAGTATTCTGCAAAGGACATCAAATTTTTGCTTTTCATGAACTTCCACATAATACTGTTCTACGTTGGGAACGGTAACTTCCCTGGATTTAATTTGTATAAACTCCGGGTCTTTCATAAACTGCCGGGACAGATCCTGAACCGGCTTGGGCATGGTAGCCGAAAAAAGCAAAGTCTGCCGTTCCCGGGGAACTTCCTTTAAAATGGTTTCGATATCCTCTATAAAACCCATGTTTAGCATTTCATCCGCTTCATCTAAAACCACTATTTCTATCTGTTGAAGCCTTATAGTTCTTCTCCTCATGTGATCCATTAAACGCCCCGGTGTCCCCACAATTATTTGTGGTCTCTTTTTAAGGGCACGGATTTGTCGGTTAATATCCTGCCCTCCGTATATGGGTAATGCCCGAATACCTTTGATGTTTCCGATGGCATTAATTTCTTCAGCTACCTGAACCGCCAGTTCCCGGGTAGGGGTAATTACCAGGGCTTTAACACCTTCATCTCTGCTTATTTTTTCAATCATGGGAATTCCAAAGGCTGCTGTTTTGCCTGTTCCTGTTTGAGCTTGACCTATAATATCACGCCCCGCCATAACCAGGGGTATGGCCTGGTCCTGGATGGGTGTAACATCTTCAAAGCCCATATTGGATACAGCCTGTATAACCGGCTGACTTAATCCTAACTTATTAAAAACTTCCATTTTAATCTAATTTCCTCCTTATCTTATTAACATTTTTATTTTTCAAAAGTTCTTCGATGACAAAATAAAAGCATTTCCGGTTAACGGAAATGCCTTTATTAACAGTTCTTTTCCTCTTTAGAGGCGAGAAACATTAGCCGCCTGCGGACCCCTGTTACCTTCCACGATATCAAATTCTACCTCTTGCCCTTCATCTAAGGTCCTGAAACCATCACCCTGGATGGCTGAAAAATGGACAAAAACGTCTCCGCCTTCTTCCCTTTCAATAAAACCATAACCTTTTTCTGCATTAAACCATTTTACTTTACCTATCATCTTGTAGGCCTCCTTAAATTTTTTAGTCCAAAAAGCGGAATAACATCAAGCACCTTACCCCATGCATCTTTCACCCTGCAAAAAAAAGCTTACTTCAGAGGCCTAAAGATGGTTAATTTCTTCACTACTTTTCAAAACCTTATGCTAGGTTATCATATAAGCTTACCGATTGCAAGAACTATTTCCGGCTGTTTACAGCTATTGGTGCTTCCTCTTCCGGTTACCGGCTCTACCATTCCTTCTTGAAAAAATTTGCTTCCTTCCAGTAAGGCTCCACCAGTTTTTCCAGCTCCTCTATTTCCCCAAGGGAATAGGGTTCAAATTCTCTGGCAGCTCGGGCATTTTCCTCCAGCTCCTCCATGTTGGATATTCCAACAACAGCTGTGGTTACGGGAAAGGTTAAAACATAGCCCAAAGCCTGCTCCATGGAGGTGATACCCCCCCCTTGAAATATTCTGCCATAAGCCGCTACCTTCATGGCTATTATCCCCATATCCTTTTCCCTTGCTTTGCGTAACAGTTCCTCCTGAAAAGGCTGGTAATATCTATCCCCTGCATTGAGGGACATTAACAGGCAGTCAAAGTCATATTCCTCGATAGCCCTTAAAAGGATCTGGGGTTCCTTATGACCAGTAATCCCGATGTTTTTAACAACCCCTTCCCTTCTTAATTCCTCCAGTACCCGGAGAGCACCAGAGGGTGCCAAGGCCTGCTCCCATTCTGCCCGGGAATGAACTCCATGGAGCTGATACAGGTCCAGGTAATCTGTTTGCAACCTCTCCAGGCTTCTTTCAAACAATCTCCTGGTGCCTTCCCCGGTACGGTCCAGGGTTTTGCTGGCCAGGAAGGCTTCCTTACGGCGGTGGGCCATCACCCCACCCAGGTTTGATTCACTATTCCCGTAAGTGGGGGCAGTATCTATATAGTTTATCCCCAGGTCCAGGGCATGATTTACTAATTCTTCCGCCTCCTGCTTTTTATCTTCCCGGGACAGGGTAAAAGCCCCTCCCAGCCCCAAAATACTTACTTTGTCTCCCGTCTTGCCCAGGATACGACGGGGAATACCTTCCTTTTCTTCAAATTTTTCTTTTTCTGCTACAGGGTCCCTTTCCTTGGGTCCGGGTTCAACCTCAGGTTCAGGTTTTTCATAACTTTCCCGGGCCTTTTTTTCCTCCCTGGAGGAAGTTAAACTCTCCTCCCCTTTTTCTTCCCTTAATAAGCGGCTGCACCCCAGAAGCCCCAGGCCTGCTCCCGTCAGAGTCATCTGGAGAAATTTTCGTCTGGTTATACCCCTTTTCATAAGCCACTCCAATCCTTTGTTTACTTTTTCTTAAGGATTTTTTTTAATTCTTTCCAAGAAAGGGTGTTAAGCACATCTTCCCTTTCCAGCCACCCCCGGCGGGCCTGATCAATACCATACTTCATATTTGTTAGCCCGCCTGTACTGTGAGCATCACTGCCCAGGCTAATTTTAACCCCCAAATCCTTAGCCATTCTACAATGAGTATCCTTTAAATCCAGCCGGCTGGGATATCCATTAAGTTCCATAAAAACCCCTGCCCCTTTCGCTTCTGTCATAACTTTTTCCAGGTCCACCGGGTAACCCCTTCGCTTATTAATCTCCCGGCCGGTAGGGTGGGCTATAATATTTACATGGGGGTTTTCCACAGCTTTAAGTATGCGATTAGTCATTGCTTCCCGGGACATATTCCGATTATAGTGGACAGAAGCCACCACCAGGTCGCATTTTTCCAGCACCTCCCCCTCCAGGTCCAGGGATCCATCATAGAGTATATCCACTTCAATGCCCGCCAGGACCCGGAAACCCTCCAGAGTACTATTTAACTCTTTAATTTCTTCAATCTGTTCCAGTAAACCCTTTTCATCCAGTCCGTTAACCATCCTTACCCGTTTGGAATGCTCCGTTACCGCCATGTAGCTGTATCCCTGTTTCCGGGCCGCCTCTACCATTTCCTTTATGGTATTACGTCCATCGGTGCGTGTGGAGTGGGTGTGGAGATCTCCCTGAATGTCTTTCCAGGTTATTAAGGAAGGAAGACTATTTTCTCGAGCGGCCTTTATTTCTCCCTGGTTTTCACGCAGTTGTGGAGGAATCCAGGGCATATCCAGCTTTTGGTAAACCCCTTCCTCCGTCTCCCCTGCCACCTGGGTTTCCCCCTCAAAGACACCATATTCACTGATTTTATAGCCTCGTTCCAGGGCAAGCTTCCTAACTTCTATATTGTGGGCCTTGGAACCGGTAAAATAAAGGAGGGCTGCTCCAAAACTTTCCTTTTCCACAGCACGAAGATCTACCTGGATTCCGGATTTTAACCTCACCGAAGATTTTGTTTCCCCTTTTGAAATAATCTCCGTTATGTCCTCGTAACCCACAAAATGTTCCATTACTCTATTATTATCCTTTCCTGCCAGGGAAACCAGGATATCTAAATCACCCACTGTTTCCTTCCGACGGCGATAGCTTCCAGCGACCTCTATCTGACCTATACCCTCACTTTTTTGTAAATAACTATAAAAAGCCTCTGCAACTTCCTCCGCTTCTTTCAAAAGGGTTCTTTTTTCTTCACCCATCTCCTGGAGTTCAGTCAGAATTTTTTCTTCTGTCTTTTTCCCAAATCCCTCAATCTCCCGGATTTTCTTCTTTTGTGCCGCTTCTTTAAGGTCCTTCAAATTATTTATCCCCAGGGCATCATAAAGCTTTTTTACCCTCCTGGGGCCCAGGCTGGCAACCTCCAGCATCCTTACCATTTCGGGATTGAGTTCCCTTTTTAATTCTTCCAGTTGTTCCAGGGTGCCCGTGTTGACTATTTCCTCAATTTTCCCCGCCAGATCTTCTCCTATTCCCTCCAGCCTGGTTAAATCTTCTCCCTCCCTCACCATTTCCTCAACATTTTTTGATAATTGTCCCAGGGTCCGGGCAGCATTTCGATAGGCCCGGACGCGAAATTCATTGGCCCCTTTAATATCTAAAAGATCTGCCATATCTTTTAAAATTTTTTTGATATCAGAATTATGAACGGGCATCCTAACCGCCTCCTGCTTTTAATCTCACCAGGTATTATGTAAAAACCAATAAATAAAAGCGCGGCCATGAAAAAAACTCCAGGCCCGCGCCATAATTTTCTGGCGGAGAGGGTGGGATTCGAACCCACGAGGCAGTTTCCTGCCTACTCGATTTCGAGTCGAGGGCCTTCAGCCGGACTCGGCCACCTCTCCTTATTTATGCTATCATTTATTATTACTTTTCCATACTTTTACTTCTAAGCACTTTTACTTTCTAAGCTTTTGAAAAAATTCCTGCATGATCCTTCGGCAGTCCTGCTCCATAATGCCCTCCACCACTTCTATCTGGTGATTAAATCTGTCATCCTGGACCAGGTTGTAGAGGGAGCCACATACCCCTGCCTTAGAGTCCCGAACCCCGAAAACCAGCCTCTTAACCCGGGCCTGGATCAGGGCCCCGGCACACATGGGACAGGGCTCCACCGTTACATAGAGGGTTGTGCCCGTAAGCCTCCAGCTATTTAAAGCCCTACTTCCTTCTTGAAGGGCAATAATTTCCGCATGGGCTGTAGGATCCCTTTTTCCTTCCCTCAGGTTATGACCCCGGCCCAGGATCCTTTCCTCCTTTACCAGGACTGCTCCTATGGGGACTTCCCCCTTCTCCAGAGCAGCTTGTGCTTCTTTCAAAGCTTCTTTCATGAAGGCTTCATGGGACATTCTTTTACCTCGGTATTTATATTCTAAATTTAGCAACTTTCATTATAACACATATGCTAATAAAAGTTAAAGGGCCTTATAGTCTTCTCCTTGGGGAGAAAATGCCTTCAAGGAATACATCATGTTTCGCAAGATCATAAGGGCGGCCCTCTTATCCAGGGGATCATTGTTGTTGCCGCACTTGGGAGACATCAAGCAGCGGGGACACCCCTCCCGGCAGCGGCATTTTTCCACTATCTCCACCGCCCTTTCCGTTAGCTGGTGAAAATGGCTAAAAAGGCGCCAGGATATACCTATCCCCCCGGGGAAACCATCATAAATAAATATGGCTCCCCTGGATTTTTCCTCCATGGATACTCCGCCGATATCCCAGCGGTCGCACATAGCCAGGAGGGGAGTAACCCCTATTAGTAAATGCTCTGCTCCGTGAAGACCTCCCGCCAGGTCTCCCTTCAGGCCCTTCAAGGGTAGTTCTGCCCACACGGCCCGAGTATCAAACTGGAGGGGCTCCATATCTATTTCTTCTCTTTTTACCACCTTATCATATTTTTTCAGAAGATATCCCCAGACCTTTTCTGTTACCATAACCCGGCCATATTTTAAGGATACCTGGCCCCTTTGCTCCTCCTTCAGGATCTCTTCCACCTTTATGGAGGTCTCCGACAGGACGGTAGTATAATAATCCTCCTCCAGGAGTTTGACTTTCACCACTTTCTTCTCCTCATCAAATTCGGTAACCCGGTAGGGTTTGGTCATATGAAGGAATACAGCTCCCGGGTGGGCCTCCATATAAGCCTGCCTTTTATTTAATATCTCTAAAAGCTCTCCGCTTTCCTGGCAAACCAGCCTGTATTCATCCTTGTCAAAGGAGGAAAGGCTAACCTGGAAACAAGCTCCCTTCCCCAGGGCGTAATACCTCTTCTTATTCCCCCTGCCCAAATGGAACTTTAAATCTCCCTCCGCCACCAAAGCCCTGACCCCTTCCTGGTAACCGGGACCAAACCAGCTTCTCTCATCCTCTTCCAGGACCAGCTCCTCCGCTCCACACTTCAGGTGCCTTTTTAATATATGTTCATTTTCCAGGGAAATCACTGCCTGTTCTACGGGTTCCCGGAAAAGATAATTGGGGTGGCTTAAAATATAGCCATCCAGGGGGTTATCATAAAAAAGCTGTAAGATTAAAGCCTCCTGGCCGGACCTGCCTGCCCGGCCGGCTCTTTGGTGAAAGGAAGCAATGGTGCCCGGGTAACCGCCAATAACCACCGCATCCAGTCCACCGATATTTACCCCCAGTTCCAGGGCATTGGTAGAAGCCAGGCCCTTAAGTTCTCCTTCTTTCAGCTTCTTTTCCAGTTTCCGGCGGTCTTCAGGAAGATAGCCTGCCCGGTAAGAAGAAATACCCTCTGCCGCCTGTCCTGCCCAGCGGGCTGTAAGTTCTGCCATCTTGCGGCTGACGGTAAAGCAAAGGGTCTGCATATCAAGGTTTACACACCGGGCAAAAAGGTCTGCTGTCTGCAGGTGAGGAGAGAGGTTAGGATTTTTAGCCGCATCCCAAAAAAGATAGGTCCTTTTGCTTTTACTACTTCCGTCCTCCTGGATAAGCTTAAAATCCTTCCCGGTAAGCTTGTAAGCATGTTCTACCGGGTCAGCCATGGTGGCGGAAGCCATTATAATCTGGGGGTCAGCCCCGTAATAATGAAGAATACGCTGGAGCCTGCGCAGGAAAAAGGCCACATTGGTTCCAAATATACCCCTGTACCAGTGACCCTCATCTATCACAATATACTTTAAGTTCCGGAAAAAGCGCTGCCAGA
Source organism: Bacillota bacterium (assembly GCA_007121375.1). Taxonomy (GTDB): domain Bacteria; phylum Bacillota; class Dethiobacteria; order SKNC01; family SKNC01; genus SKLX01. The sequence continues at coordinate 9,855 of SKLX01000009.1, forward strand.
GCTTGTGCCAGGACAGGTAGTAGTGAAAGGCATGGGGGTTACTTAATATAATCCTGGACTGCTGGCGTATTTTCCCCCTTTGGCTCCTGGGGGTGTCCCCATCATACACCGCTGCTTTAAAATCTCCTCTCAGCCCCTTTTCCATTTCCTTTATGCCCTTTAGCTGGTCGTAGGCCAGGGCTTTCATGGGATACAGGTAAAGGGCGGTAGCCCCGGGATCCTCCAGGAGGGCTTCCATTACGGGTAGGTTAAAAGCCAGGGTTTTCCCTGAAGCCGTAGAAGTTACCAGGACTATATTTTCTCCTGCCCTGGCTCCCTTAAGACACCGGGCCTGGTGGCTGTAAAGCTTGATGCCCTGGGAGGAAAGGTAATCCTTTACCTGGGCAGGTAAGGAAGGTTCAACTTTTTCAAAGTAGGCTTCCCGGGCAGGTAATTCCATGACCTCCCTTACCTGGCGTCTGTATTCTTTATGATCGTTAATTATATGTAGAAAGTCCTTTATTTTAGACATATCAAATTCCCCATTTCCTCTAGATCTAATAAGTAAACGGCTTTCCTTAATTATACCATAAAAGGAATATATGTTCTAAATAAATTATTACACTGTGTATATATTTGAAAACAAAAAAACTGGGCTGTTAATTCCCAGTTCCCAAACTACTTAAATAAGTGGTGCGCCCGGCAGGACTCGAACCTGCGACCTCCTGATTCGTAGTCAGTTACTCTGTCCAGCTGAGCTACGGGCGCATGTGTTATAATAAATAAATTATGGCGGAGAGAGAGGGATTCGAACCCTCGATACGGGCTTTTACCCGTATAATCGCTTAGCAGGCGACCGCCTTCGACCAGCTCGGCCATCTCTCCACATAAATCTTAGTCTATGGTAGCTTTACCCAAAGTACTTTTATGGCGGAGGGGGTGGGATTCGAACCCACGGCTCTTTCGAGTCACCGGTTTTCAAGACCGGCTCCTTAAACCCCTCGGACACCCCTCCCGACGTATAAAAAAGTATAACATATGAGTATTTCTTTGTCAATCGGTGTAGAGCCCCTGAAAGGCCCTTAAACAGGGGGGCTTCGCCAGAAAGCTGTTAAGGGTTTTTGGTGATTTTACCCTCCTCCAGGTCGGGGAAATAGGGAAGGAGCACTTCCGGGATCCGTATGCTTCCATCCTCCTCCTGGTAATTTTCCAAAATTGCTGCCACGGTACGCCCCACGGCTACCCCGGAACCATTAAGGGTATGTACATATTCGGCTTTAGCCTTGGGAGAAGGCCGGTAGCGGATATTAGCCCGCCGGGCCTGAAAGTCCCGGAAATTACTGCAGGAAGAAACCTCCCGATATCCTTCATAAGCGGGCATCCACAGCTCCAGGTCATACTTTTTAGCCGCCGCAAACCCCAGGTCCCCTGCACACATGAGAACTACCCGGTAGGGAAGCTGAAGAAGCTTTAAAACCTCCTCCGCATCCCGGACCAGCTTTTCCAGCTCCTCCTCCGAATCCTGGGGGGTGGTGAATTTAACCAGTTCCACCTTGTTAAACTGGTGCTGGCGGATCAAGCCCCGGGTATCCCTCCCGTGGGCTCCCGCTTCAGCCCTGAAACAGGCACTGTAGGCGGTAAAATACTTGGGTAGTTCTTCTCCTCGCAGAATTTCCTCCCGATAAAGGTTGGTCACGGGAACCTCCGCCGTAGGGATAAGGTAGTAATCGGTGTTTTCCACCTTAAAGGCATCCTCTTCAAACTTGGGAAGCTGGCCCGTTCCAATCATGCTGTCCCGGTGGACCATAAAGGGAGGGAATACCTCCTGGTAACCGTGTTTACCCGTATGAAGATCCAGCATGAAATTAATCAAAGCCCTTTCCAGCCGGGCTCCCAGGCCGTAATAGAGGGCAAACCGGGATCCTGTGATCTTTCCTGCCCTTTCAAAGTCCAAAATACCTGCCTCCATGCCCAGGTCCCAGTGGGCTTTAGGCTGAAAACTAAACCTGGGAGGCTGACCCCATTCCCTTACCGTTACGTTATCCTCTTCCTCTTTTCCTGGAGGGACATCATCATCGGGAATATTAGGTATATTTAAAAGGATCCTTTCTATTTCTTCCTGGACCCTTTTAACCTTCTCGTCCAGGTCCTTGATTTCCGAGCTAACCGACTTCATCTCCGTTATCATTTCGGAAGCCTCCTGGCCTTCCTTTTTTCTTCGCCCGATCTCTTCAGAGACTATATTTCTCCTGTTTTTCAACTGTTCAACCTGGTATAGGAACTCCCTTCTCTCCCGGTCCCTTTCCAGAAGGTTATCCAGGTCCCCGGTTTCTCCCTTTTTTTTAAGGGCTTCCCGGACCTGTTCCATATTTTGACGTATATATTTTAAATCCAACATGTCTTAAACACCCCTCTCATGAACTGCTGCTACATCTTCGACGGAGCTTTTATACCCAGGAGATATAACCCGTTTACCAGCACCTGCCGGACTCCGTCTATAAGGATCAGCCTGGCTTCCTTTAACCCCTCTTCAGCCGTCAGTACGGGGCAGCGGTGGTAAAAATAATTGAAATCACTGGTTAGATCCAGGAGATACCGGGCCAGGGTAGAAGGTTTATAAGTTTCGGCAGCCCTTTTAATATGTTCGCTAAACCTGGCCAAAAGGGAAATAAGCCTTTGCTCCTCTTCCCTTTCCAAAAGACTTAAATCTGCCTCCCGGGAGGCCTGAGCCCCTTCCTTCCTCAGTATGCTGCATATTCGGGCATGGGCATACTGAATGTAAGGGGAGGTTTCACCACTGAAATCCAGGACTTTATCCCAGTCAAAGTCTATATCCTTAACCCGGTCATTACTTAAATCCCCAAAAATTACCGACCCTATACCAACCATTTCCGCAACCTCATCTTTATTTTCCAGATCCGGGTTTTTTTCCTCAATAATATCCCGGGCTAAAGCTACTGCTTTATCAATGACGTCCTCCAGGAAAATAAGGTTTCCCATGCGGGTAGACATTTTTCCTTCCTTAAACTTAATCAGCCCAAAGGGAACATGAACGCACCGGCTGGCCCAGGGTAAACCCATAAGCTCCAGGATCTTAAAAAGCTGTTGAAAGTGCAGGGATTGGGCCGCTCCCACCACATAGATAAGTTTTTGGAATTTATATTTTTCGTAGCGGTATAAAGCTGCACACAGGTCCCGGGTAGCATAAAGGGTAGCCCCATCTTTTTTCCGAAGGAGGGCGGGAGGCAAACCATAGGGCTCCAGGTCTACAATAAGGGCCCCTTCACTTTTTCTTACAATTTCCTCCTCCTCCAGCCGCTTTAGGGTAGAAGAAAGCATCTGGTTGTAAAAACTTTCTCCCTGCTCCTCATCAAACTCAATGTCCAGCCGCCTGTAAATCCGCCGGAACTCCTTCAGGCTTAATTCCCTGAATTTGTGCCACAGTTCTACCGCTTCCTCCTCCCCCTCTTCCAGCCTCTTAAACCAATGCCTGCCCTCCTCCTCAAGATTTTCATCTCCCGAGGCTTCCTGGTGAAAACTGACATACAGTTGATACAGGTACTGGATAGGATCCTCTTTTAAAGAATCTTCATCTCCCCATCGCTTGTAGGCAGAGATAAGTTTTCCAAACTGGGTCCCCCAGTCTCCCAGATGATTAATGCCCACGCAGTTGTAACCCAGGGCCTCATATAAGCGATAGAGGGAATTGCCTATCACTGTAGAGCGAAGATGACCTATACCAAAGGGCTTGGCTATGTTGGGGGCTGAAAAATCAATAACTACATTTTCCCCTCCCCCTTCTTTAACCTTTCCATAATCCTTTCCTTTTTCATAAATCTCTTTTAGGGTTTCCCGGGTTAATTTTTCCCGGTTACAGTAAAAATTTAAATAAGGTCCGGCGCTTTTAACCTCTTTAATCCATTCTCCCAGGCCCTTCTTTGAAATTTCCTGGGCCAGATATTGAGATATCTCCTGGGGAGGTCTTTTCCACTTTTTAGACAAAATAAAGCAGGGAAAGGCATAATCCCCCAGCCCTGCATCGGGTGGAATGCTCAGGTTTTGTTGGATTTCCTCCTGGCCAAGTTGAACCAGGCTTTCTAAAGCCTTAATAATTTCCTCTTTAAACTCCTGCATATGATTCCCCCCTTCCTGCTTCCTTACCTTTATTTCTATTTTTAACCTACCAACATATTATAACCAAACTTTTTCCATATATCAATAAAGGGCTATTTTATATCATACCTCCGGGTTTAGATAGGGGTATTTTTCCAGGGGACTCTTCAGGTCTATAAACTCCGGGTGGGGGGACATCTTCTCCCCTTCAATATATATCTGTACTTTTTCAGGTTCAAAGTTACTGGCCAGGGTATAAGTCAACCCCTCCAGGATAACCTGGGCCCGGGCCTTCAGTTGGGGATTTTCTATTCCTTTAAAAATCTCTAAAAATTCCCTGCTTAGATTCACATACAACAAATCATCTTTTATTCCCACACTGAGGACCTCCACTTCCCTGGCAAAATAGTTGGAGGTCTCTTGAAAAAATTTTTGAGTAAGGTTTTGAAGAGAATTATCTTCTCTCATGTAAGGAAAGACTTCCCTGGGAAGTAAATAATACCTGTATCCCGAGCGAAAAGGAAGATATAGCAGGGGCTGGTCTTTTCTAAAGGTGCTGCTGTCAAATGCCTCTCCGATATAGATGCCCTGATCACCAAAAAAATCCCTTTCCTCTCCTTCTACCAGAAACTGCACTTCCTCTACTTTGGGAAACTGGGTTACCGTATAAAGGATGGAATTAATTACCCCCAGGCTGTAATTGGTTCCCCCCGCCCGGGTTAGTTCTTCAGGCAGGTCAATATAAAGGGTTCCGCCTTCTTCTTTTATTTCAATATCAACACCCTTGGGGATGGTCCTTACCAGGTAACTGTTAGCCCGGGGGCCCTTTATCAATTCCTCCAGGGCCCTTTGTACCACATCATTTCCCCTTCCAATATTCCTGCTGACAGGAATGAGAACCATAGCATTCTCATCATAAAAATACAGTTTAATCCTTGGATCATCATTAACCTGGATTGATTGGGAAGGCACGTAGAAAAACTGTTCTTCCCTGGCAGGAACATACTCCCCCAGGGTTTTCCTATCCAGGTTTAAAATATAAACATTGCCGTCGTCACAGCCCAGAACCAGCTTTTCCCCTTCCCAGCAAAGGGCCATCTCTTCCGCCCTGCTTCCTACTTCTATTTCCCGGCGCAGACGTCCCTGGTTATCAAAATAATTAATCAGGGTAAAATCTTCGCTGTAATGGCGCCAGGAGGAGGTTACAATCCGCCGGCCATCTTTAGAAAGGTCTACCAAAGAATCATCCCTGATCCTTTTCTTCCACAGGAGTTCCCCTTCCGTGTTCAAGAAAAACAGGTTATCTTCTCCTCCTCCAAAACTATTGTAAGCCAGAAGATGTTCTTTGTTATCTGATATCTCCAGCTGGTTTATTGTTACTCCCGGGTCAAAACTCCACAATTCCTTTCCTTCCCTGGAAAAAAGGATTATTTTTTCTGAAGATGCCACTGCAATATAATCACCCTGGTGGGATACCTCCAGGGTTGAATACCCCTTCTTTTCCCACAAAGGTTCTCCTTCCCTGTTAAAGGTGTAAAGGATGGACTCAGCTTCTTCTTCCGCTAAAAAGGCTATTATGTCGCCTTCAGAGCTCATATCAACCATGTTAACTTTTGGTATTTCCTTTCTCCAAACTGTATCTCCCTGGGAATCCAGGAAAACAATAGCTCCTTCATCCTTCTCCCTATCATTAACTACCGCTAATACATAGTTTCCTTCCGAACATACCTGAATACTTTCCAGAGGCATGGATAAATCTTTTTCCCAGGTAATTTCTTCATCTTCAATATAATATATCTTCCCCTCTTTGGTTCCCACCGCAATATTCGTTCCCTCATTGTTCAAGCCTGCCCCCAGAAGGGGTTCCTCAAAATCTTTTTCCCAAAGGAGATTGCCCTCTTTATCCAATAAAACCAGCCTGTCTCCGGAGCAAATAATGGCCCTTGAGCCATCGCAAGTAAATGCAGCACTGTTCAATTCTACTCTGGGGCGCAGCAAAGAAAAACGCCCTTCCAGGGACCTTCCCTGGTTAAAAGACCCTTCTTCTTCATAATAGGGCTCCACGGGCCTTCCCTGGACATCTTTTCCGTAAAAGGAAAAAGACATCTGGCATCCAGCGGTAAATAACAATAGTAATATAATTAAAGGCAGGATAACTTTTCGTGCGGCAAAATTATAGGTCATGATATTCCCCCCGTTACCCTTACAGTTTAAATATTTATCGTCTATTCTCCTTTAATTCTTCCTTATAAATAGATTACATAAGTGTTAAACTTTTTTAACTTTATAAGGGAAGCCTTATTCTATAGGGGCGAAGCAAACCTTTTCACTAATTATTTTCATTAACTTTCTTGGGAAGGGTAAAGAAAAAGGTTGTCCCGTAGCCCTCTTTACTCTCTATCCATATCCTGCCACCGTGGGCTGTAATAATTTCCCTGCATATAGCCAGGCCCAGCCCTGTTCCTCCCATTTCCCGGGAGCGGGTCTTATCTACCCGGTAAAACCGCTCAAATATATTAGCCTGGTCCTCCTGGGGAATTCCCGGCCCCGTATCCTTGACTTTTATCAAGATCTCGTCTCCCTGGTCTTCTCCTTCTACCTTCAACCATCCCCCTTCGGGGGTATATTTAATGGCGTTATCCATCAAGTTAATCAAAACCTGCTTGATCTGATCTTCATTAACCAGTAGGGGTGGAAAGTCAGGAATATCCCAGGTTAATTCCAGTTGGTTTCTTTCTGCCCGGGGATACAACCTGACCAGAGTATCATCAAAGACTTTTTTCAAGTCTGTTTTTTTCAGGTCTTTTCTTCCCTTTAATGATTCCAACCGGGTAAGGTCCAAAATATCCTGGACCAAAAGATTTAACCTGTCAATTTCGGCATCGATGTCCTTTAAAAATTCCTCCCCCTCCTCCTTGACCAGGTCATAATCCAGCATATTTTTAACCAAAAGATTTACCGAAGAAAGGGGGGTGCGAAGTTCATGGGAGACATCGGCAATAAATTCCCTTTGTTTTTGTTCCAGCTTCCTCATGCTGGTTATATCCTGCAGGACTGCCACGGATCCGTATAACTCCCCGTCAGTCCCTAAAATAGGAGAAACAGCTACCTTAAAAACCTGGTCGCCCCAGGCCAGTTCCCCTGTTAGTTCCCTTTTATCCTTCCATACTTTTATAAAATACCGGTCCAGCTGGTGGTCAATATTTATTTCCCCCAGGCTTTTTCCCATATTTTCTTCTGCATCGAAGTTAAAGATCTTTTCCGCCACGGGATTGGCCAGGATCAGCTTGCCATCTGCGTTTACGGCAATTACTCCATCAATCATATTGGTAAGGATGGCCGTTAATTTATTCCTCTCCTTGGAAACCTCCTCTATGGTATCCTGCAGGCGGCGGGTCATTTCCCGGAGTCGAGCCATCATGGTATTGAACTGGATGGCCAGCTGGCCTATTTCATCATTATTAACTACTTTAATATTTTGATCCAGGCTCCCCTCAGCCGTTTCTCTAACTACCTGGGTAAGGGCCTTAATAGGTTGTAAGATTCTTTTAGCAAAAACTGAACCCAGACTTCCTACCAGGATCATAGCCATCAGGGTAGTATAAATTAAAATGTTTCTTATGTCCTCCAGCATCTTATAGATAGAGCTCAAGGAGTAAGATAAAAAAACCGCTCCCCGGGGAGTTCCTCCTTCATATACGGGAACGGCAACCTGCATAACCCACTGGCCCGTCTGGGAGCTTCTCTGAATACTGTAACCTTCCCCCTCTTCAAAGGCCTGGGTGATTTCTTTCCGTTCCAGGAGACTCCCAATCAGCCCTTCTACCCGTACCGAATCACCTACCACCATGTTATTATGGTTAACAATAATAACCCGGGCTCCAATCTGTCGGCTAAAGTCCTCGGCCAGGCTGCTTAAAGTAACATAATCCGGGGCCCCAACTAATGAATCATGAGAAAAATCGGCTACCAGTCTGCCTGCCTGATTCAGGACATCCTTCTGGTAGCCGAGATGATAGTTTTCTAACAGGTTGAGCAAAAACACGTTCACTAAAAACATCACCAGGAGGACTATAACCACATAAGTAATAATTAACCTGGATCGAAAGCTGCTGAACACTAACGACCCTCCCTGAATTTATAGCCTGTCCCCCATACCGTTAAAATATACCGGGGGTTGCTGGGGTCCATCTCAATCTTTTCCCGCAGATGCCTGATATGAACATCCACTGTCCTGGCGTCACCGTAGTAATTATATCCCCAAATTTGCTCCAGCAGCTGTTCCCGGGAATAAACCCTTCCCGGATTGGAAGCCAGCAGGTTAAGGAGAGCAAATTCTTTAGAAGTCAGGTCAATTTCCTGGTCCTTTACCCTCACCCTGTGCTGGTACAGGTCTATTTGTAGATCTTGTATTTTAATCAAGTTTTTTATAGAAGAATTCTGGGAATTGCTTCGGCGAAGGATAGCCTTAACCCGGGCCAGAAGTTCCCGGGGATTAAAGGGCTTGGTAATATAATCATCTGCCCCCAGTTCTAATCCCAGGATTTTATCAATATCATCCCCTTTGGCCGTAAGCATGATTATAGGGATATCGTAATTTTTGCGAACCCTTCGGCAGACTTCAAAACCATCAAGGCCGGGAAGCATAAGATCAAGAATTAAAAGGTCCGGGTTTTCAGCTTCCATCTTTTTTAGAGCTTCCTCTCCTTCATATGCAGGTATTACCTGGTAGCCCTCCTTTTCCAGGTTAAAGGTTAAGGCTTTCACCAGAGTTTTTTCATCGTCAACAAGCAATATTTTTCTTTTCATTCCCTCACCTCAGTTATCCTCTTTTTTATTCCTGCTTAACTCTTTATATTCTCTTTTTACCTCCTGAAAATCCTGCCAGACCAGCTTCTTTTTTTTAGGATCTCTCAATAAAGCAGCCGGGTGAAAGGTAGGAATTATTTTTAACCCCTCCTTCTCCAACCACCCACCCCTGATACGGGTTATCTGGGCGCTGGGGTCAACTAAAACTTTAGTAGAAAGGGCTCCCAGGCATATAATTATGCGGGGAGAAATAATTTTAATTTGTCTTTGAAGATGAGGGTAACAGGCCTTTACCTCTTCATGGGTGGGAGTCCTATTATTCGGGGGACGGCATTTTACTATATTGGTTATATATACTTCTTCCCTTTTAAAGCCTGCTGCTTCCAGGATTCTATCCAGGAGTTGACCTGCCCTTCCCACGAAGGGCCGTCCCAACCGATCCTCGTCTCCCCCGGGGCCCTCTCCTACCAGCATTATTAGGGACTGGGGATTTCCTTCACCAAAAACTACTTGCTTACAACCTTCCCGAAGCTGGCAACGGCGGCATCTTTTTACTTCCTCTTCCATTTCCTTTAAATCTTTATCCCTCTTTGCCAGCCTTTCCTTTTCCTCCTGGGAGTTTAAATAATCAAAAAGGCTTTCCTGCTTCAAAACCCCACCCCTTTCCGTAATTCCCTGGCACAACCCTATTCATGAATTTTTTTTGCCTTACTTTTTATACACTTTTATTATAATATTTTAACATATTAGAGAAGTTTTTGGCATAAAAAAATAAATAGACTCCCTGAAGGAGTCCTTTTATTTAACCTTAACCAGTGTATCTTTGTTTTTAACATACCTTTGGGGACGATTCTTCTCCAACCATTTTTAAGAAAAACTTATGAAACCGCAGGTCTTCCGTAAGCTCCGGGTGAAAGGAGGTTGCCAAAAGATTTCTCTCCCTTACCCCTACCACCTTCCCCTGGAAAGATGAAAGGATTTCTACTTCCGGTCCAGTCCTTGTCACGTAGGGCGCCCGGATAAAAACTCCCGTAAAGGGTTCTTCTCCCAGCCCATGTATGAATAGCTCTCCTTCAAAACTTTCCTTCTGGCGACCGAAGGCATTTCTTCTAACCCGAATATCCATAAGTCCCAGGTGAGGGCTTTCCCCCTCTATTTCCCGGGCTATCAGGACCAGGCCAGCGCAAGTCCCCCAGATAGGCTTATCCTTTTTATGAAATTCAATTATTTCCCTGTCCAGCTGAAACTCCCTTATAAGCCTCCCTATGGTAGTGCTTTCTCCTCCAGGAATTATAAGGCCTTCTATCCCGGCCAGATCTCCCTTTTTCTTTACGGGAACCCCTTCTGCCCCACATTTTTCTAAAATGTCTATATGCTCCGATACGGCTCCCTGGATATTCAAGACTCCTACTTTCACCTTTCTTCCTCCTTACCTTACCATCCTCTAACCTGCATCCTTTCCTTTTCATCAAGGGTGGCAATATCTATTCCGGTCATAGCGTCTCCCAGCCCCCGGGAAACCCGGGAGAGTACCTGGGGATCATCATAATTCAAGGTAGCCTCCACAATGGCCCTGGCCCTTTTTTCCGGGTCCCGGGACTTAAAGATTCCCGAACCCACAAAGACTCCATCAGAACCCAGCTGCATCATGAGGGCAGCATCAGCAGGAGTTGCAATACCTCCAGCGGCAAAGTTTACCACCGGCAATCGCCCCAGCTTTTTTACTTCTTTTATAAGCTCCAGGGAAGCACCCAGGCTTTTAGCTTCCGCCGTCAGTTCCTCCTCCCGCATATTAGAAACCTTCCTTATTTGGGCCATTATTAGCCTCATATGACTTACGGCCTCTACCACATTTCCCGTTCCCGGTTCACCCTTGGTGCGGACCATGGCCGCTCCTTCGCCGATGCGCCTTAAAGCTTCCCCCAGGTCCCGGGCACCACAAACAAAGGGCACCGTAAACCTATCCTTGTCAATATGATAAAGCTCGTCGGCAGGGGTTAAGACTTCACTTTCATCTATATAGTCAACCCCCAGGGATTCCAGTATTTGGGCTTCAACAAAATGGCCTATCCTTACCTTGGCCATTACCGGTATAGTTACCTCTTCCATAATTTTCTCTATAATTTCAGGGTCAGCCATCCTGGCCACTCCCCCTACTGCCCGTATGTCAGCAGGTACCCTCTCCAGGGCCATCACCGCCACGGCTCCTGCCTCCTGGGCAATTTTTGCCTGTTCGGGAGTAGTTACATCCATAATCACTCCGCCCTTTTGCATTTCCGCCAGACCCTTTTTTACTCTGAAAGTCCCTCGTTCCACCATTTTATCCCTTCTTTCCTCCTGCTCCATAGTGTTAAAGTTTCCTTAATTATTACCATATAATTTTACTATAAAGGAGGTGAAATAACAAGGAGCTAAGTTTTAAAACCATGGAATTGGCATTAAAACTCCACCGTTGTTTTAAGCTGCTCCTTCTCCCTGAACCTCTCCAGAGCCAGGTTAATTAACCGGTCCAGAAGTTCCCCATAACTAACCCCGGAGGCCTCCCAGAGTTTGGGGTACATGCTCACCTGGGTAAACCCGGGTATGGTGTTGATCTCGTTAATAATTATCCTGTTAGTTTCCTCTTCCACAAAGAAATCTACCCGCCCCATACCTGACCCGTCCAGGGCCTTAAAGGACTCAACTGCCATTTCCTGGACCCGGGAGGCTGAAGAAGAGTCCATTTCCGCAGGTATATATAAAAGAGAACGGTCGTCAAGATACTTGGCCCGGTAATCATAAAACTCATTACAGGGGACTACCTCCCCGGGGAGGGAAGCCAGGGGCTCATCATTTCCCAGGACGCTTACTTCTATTTCCCGTCCACGAATAAATTCCTCTATAACAATCTTGCGGTCATACTGGATCGCCTCCTCAATGCCTCTCAGGAGTTCCTCCCTGCTTTTAGCCTTGGAAATTCCCACGCTAGAACCCAGGTTACAGGGCTTAACAAAGCAAGGATAACCCAGTTTTCTTTCCACCTTATCCAGGTAGTATTCCCGGTCCTTTTCCCATTCTTTCCTTAGAAAATATAAATATTTACCCACGGGAAGGCCCCTTTGTTGAAAAACCATCTTCATTATCGCCTTATCCATGCCGGCACTGGCTGCCAGCACTCCAGGGCCCACATAGGGAATACCTGCCAGCTCCAAAAGCCCCTGGACGGTACCGTCTTCCCCGTAGGGACCGTGGAGAACAGGAAAAACCACCTCTAACTTCTCCACCTCCTTTGAAGGAGAAGGGCTTTCCCCCCCCTCCCGGGGAAGCTTTACAAACCCTCCCACCTCCGGGTCGGGAATAATTGCAATGGGATCATTGCCTTCCAGGGAACCACCCTGGGCAAGGTCCTGGATAACATTTTCCCCTGTAAACCAGGCCCCTTTCCGGGTAATTCCTATGGGTATAATTTCATACTTTTCTTTATCCAGGGCATCTGTAATAGAAGCCGCTGACTTAAGGGAAACCTCATGTTCTCCTGAACGTCCACCGCAGAGGACTCCTACCTTTAATTTCACCTTACCCACCTCCAATACTTTATACCATTTATATTTATGCCAAAACATTATCTTTAAAACCCTTATCAAAAAACGCGAACCTGGGAAACATCCCGTTCGCGTTTTTTATACCTTACTCCTCTTCCCCTTCTTTAGATGCTTCAATAATTTTTTTGGCAATATGGTCGGGGACCTCTTCGTAGCGATTAAACTCCATGGTAAAAAAGCCCCTTCCCTGGGTCATGGACCTCAAGTCAATGGCATAACGGAACATTTCCTCCAGGGGTACCTGGGCTTTAATTATCTGTTTTCCATCCAGGGGTTCTGTACCTATTATCCTGCCCCTCTTGGAATTAATATCTCCCATGATGTCCCCCATATATTCTTCAGGTACCGTAATATCCACATCCATAATGGGTTCTAAAAGGACGGGCTTGGCCTTTTCCATCCCCTTTTTAAAGGCCATAGAAGCAGCAATCTTGAAAGCCATCTCCGAGGAATCCACTGTATGATAAGAACCATCATAAAGGACAGCCTTAATCTCAGTAACAGGGTTTTTAGCCAGAATCCCTTCCTCCATGGCTTCCCTAATACCCTTTTCTACAGCAGGAATATACTGCTTGGGCACTGCACCTCCAAAAATCTTATCTTCAAATTCAAACTCTTCTCCCGAGTCCAGGGGAGCAATTTCCAGCCAAACATGGCCAAACTGCCCTCTGCCTCCCGATTGTTTCTTGTGCTTTCCTTCTATTTTAACCGTCTCCTTAATAGCTTCCCGGTAGGGAACCTTGGGTGAATCCAGTTCTACCTCCACCCCAAACTTCTTGGCCAAGCGGCTGCATACAATATCCAGGTGCAGTTCTCCCATTCCCCATAAAAGGTTCTGCTTGGTTTCGATATTTTTTTCTACTTTAAGGGTGGGGTCTTCATCCAGGAAACGGGTTAATCCAGCAAAGACCTTCTCCTCTTCTCCCTTGGTCTTTGGTTTTACTGCATAAGAAATTACCGGGGAGGGGAAGGTAATGGGCTCCAGCACCAGGGGACTGGCCTTATCACAGAGGGTATCTCCCGTAGTAGTTTCCGCCAGCTTGGCCACCGCGGCAATATCTCCCGCCACCGCCTCTTCTAAGGATATCTGGGTTTTCCCCCTCATGATGAATACCTGGGCCAACCTTTCATTTTTTCCTTTGTTAGCATTATAAACCTGAGAATCCGATTGAATTTTGCCGGAAAAGACCTTGAAGAAGTTAATTCTTCCCACATAGGGGTCAGCCAGTGTTTTAAAAACCAGGGCAGAGGTGGGTTCCTCCACGCTTATCTGACGGGTGGTCTCTTCCTCTTCACAGCCAGGAACCCTCCCCTTAACTTCTCCCACATCAGCAGGAGAGGGTAAACAATAGTTAATCAAGTCCATGAGGGGCTGGCTGCCAATGTTGCGGGTAAAAGCTCCACACAGGACCGGAACCACTGCCCCTTCCCGGGTCCCAGTTTTCAGGCTGTCCTTAATCTCTTCGTCGGTAAGGGGTTCCCCCTCCAGGTACTTCATTAAAAGCTCATCGTCCGTCTCCGCCAGGGACTCCATCATCATTTCCCGATAGGTTTCCACCTGGTCGGAAAGTTCCCCGGGGATTTCTTCTTCCTTTACCTCCCTGCCATCTTCGCTGAAGGTAAGGGCTTTCATCTCCACCAGGTTAACCATACCCTTAAAAGAGCTTTCCTGGCCGATAGGAATTTGTACCGGAATAACCTTCGTGCCAAAATTTTGCCGGAGCTGCTCCAGGGCTTCACTGAAATTGGCGTTTTCCCGGTCCACCTTGTTAATAACCACCATCCGGGGCATTTCGTAATCATCAGCATATTCCCACACCTTTTCTGTGCCCACTTCCACCCCTGAAGCGGCACAAACTACTACTATAGAAGCATCGGCTACCCGCAGGGCCGCATGGACTTCTCCTACAAAGTCAAAATAGCCCGGAGTATCCAGAATATTAATCTTCATATTATTCCATTCGCAGGGCGCCAGGCTGGTATTGATGCTCATCTGTCTTTTGGTTTCCTCCGGGTCAAAATCACTGACGGTGGTACCGTTTTCCACCTTTCCCAGGCGGTTGGTAACCCCCGAGGTAAATAAAAGGGCCTCCGTCAGAGATGTTTTGCCAGCCCCTCCGTGAGAAATAAGGGCCGTGTTTCTAATGCTGCTGGTTTCGTATGTTTTCATCTAATTCCTCCTTACTAATCAGTAATATTTAAAAGAAGAAAGCTTTTATTCTTTTTCCGCCAATTTTCCTTTGACGTAGTCAATCAATCCCCCTGCCCTGATGATTTCCTGCATAAACTCCGGAAAGGGGGCCGCATAAAATTTTTCTCCCGTGGTCTCGTTTTGTATGATTCCCTTCTCCAGATCCACTGAAACCTCATCTCCTGGAGAAATCTTTTCCGCGGCTTCAGGAGATTCCATAATGGGAAGCCCGATGTTTATGGCGTTCCGATAAAATATACGGGCAAAGGAGTCGGCAATGACACAGGATATCCCCGCCTCCTTGATGGACAGGGGAGCATGTTCCCGGGAGCTGCCACAACCAAAGTTTTTCCTGGCTACTATTATATCCCCTTTGTTAATCTTATTG
The DNA here is from genome assembly GCA_007121375.1 of Bacillota bacterium. Lineage (GTDB taxonomy): Bacteria > Bacillota > Dethiobacteria > SKNC01 > SKNC01 > SKLX01. Next base: position 24,916 of record SKLX01000009.1, read on the forward strand.
AAAAATTCCGGGTCTGCATCCTCCATGCAGTGCCGGGCCAGTTCCTGGGGGTCAGAAGTGCTCAGGTACCGGGCGGGAATAATAACATCCGTGTCCACGTCATCCCCAAACTTCCAGGCTTTTCCTCTGATGTCCGCCACTTACAACACCTCCTCGGGGGAACATATTTTTCCGGCCACTGCCGAGGCTGCTGCTATTGCCGGGTTGGATAAGTATACTTCACTTTCCGGGTGGCCCATCCGCCCTACAAAGTTCCGGTTAGTGGTGGCCAGGGCTTTTTCCCCTTTGGCCAGGACTCCCATATGGCCTCCCAGGCAGGGTCCGCAGGTAGGGGTGCTTACTGCCCCTTCCGCTTCAATAAATATGTCTATAAGGCCTTCCCTTAAAGCCTCCTGGTAAATCTTCTGGGTGCCCGGGATTACAATAAGGCGCACCCGGGGGTCCACCTTCTTGTTCTTCAATATCTCCGCCGAAACCCTCAGGTCTTCCAGCCTTCCATTGGTGCAAGACCCTATAATCACCTGGTCCAGGGGAATCTCCTCCACCTGGCTTATTCCCCGGGTGTTTTCGGGCGAGTGGGGAAAGGCCACCTGGGGCTCAATTTCCCCCACCTGGAATTCAATTACCTGGGAATAGCTGGCATCCCCATCACTGAAAAGTCCCCGGAAACTTCTCTGGGCCCTGCCCTCCAGGTAATTATAGGTTATCTCATCGGGTTCAATAATACCCGCCTTGGCTCCCGCTTCTATGGCCATATTGCTCATGGTAAGGCGCCCATCCATACTCATGTTCCTGATGGCAGGACCGGTAAACTCCATAACCTGGTACAGGGCCCCATCCACCCCGATCTGTCCAATGGTAAAGAGGATCAGGTCCTTTCCGCTTACCCACTTCCTCAATTCTCCCTGGTAAACAAACTTGATGGTAGAAGGTACCTTGAACCAGGTTTCCCCCAGGGCCATGGCCGCTGCCATATCAGTACTGCCAATACCTGTCGCCAGGGCTCCCAGGGCACCATAAGTACATGTATGGGAATCGGCCCCGATTATAATCTCCCCGGGCAGGGTAAGGCCCAGTTCCGGTAGCAGGGCATGCTCTATTCCCATCCGTCCAATCTCAAAATAGTTTTTAATCTTCTGTTCCCGAGCAAACTCCTTTAATATTTTAGCCTGCTCTGCTGAAGGAATATCCTTGTTGGGAGTGAAATGATCGGGAACCAGGACAATCCTCTCGGGATCAAATACCTTTTCCACCCCTATCTTCTTAAACTCTCTTATGGCCACGGGAGCGGTTATGTCATTTCCCAGGATCAAATCCACCCGGGCTTTTACCAGTTCCCCCGGCTTAACCTTATCCTTGTCTCCGCGACTGGCAATTATCTTCTCCGCCACGGTCATCCCCATAAAGCCCACCTCTTTTCTTCACAATCTTGTTAATAGCGTTAATATAAGCTTTTACGCTGGCTTCCAGTATGTCGGTACTTACTCCCCGTCCGCTGATGATGTTGCCGTTATCCGTCAGGCGTATATTGACTTCTCCCAAGGCATCCCTGCCTCCTGTGACCGCCTTAATGGAATAATCCATAAGTTTGGTCTGTATGCCCGTGATCCGGTCTATGGTCCGGTACATGGCATCCACCGGGCCTCCGCCACAGGCAGCTTCCTCTATCAGCTCCCCTTCCCTTATAATCCCCACAGTAGCCGTGGGACGGAACTTGTTCCCGGTAAAAATCTGGAAGTAGGAAAGCTGGTAGTATTCTGGGACTTTCCGGAGCTCTTCTTCAATAATAGCCTCCATTTCATGCTCCGATACTATCTGTCTTTTGTCAACCAGGTCTTTAAACCGTTCAAAGAGCTTTTGTAATTCCTCCTCGGATAATTTCTCAAATCCCATCTCCTTTAATTTTATCTTAAAGGCATGCCTGCCTGAGTGTTTGCCCAGGACTATCCGGTTATCCAGCAACCCTATGGACTCAGGCTTCATAATTTCATAGGTTGATTTCTCCTTCAGGACCCCGTCCTGGTGAATCCCCGATTCATGGGCAAAGGCATTTCTCCCTACCACCGCCTTGTTGGCCTGAACCAGCATGTTGGTCAGCTTACTTACCAGGCGGCTGGTGCGAAAAATATTTTTCTGGTTTATGTTGGTGCTGTAATACTGGTAAAAATCAGCCCGGGTAGCCAGGGTCATTACCAGTTCTTCCATAGCAGTGTTCCCGGCCCTTTCTCCAATCCCGTTAATGGTACATTCCACCTGGGTTACACCCTTTTCAATGGCTGCCAGGGAGTTGGCCAGGGCCAGGCCCAGGTCGTTGTGGCAGTGAACACTTAAGGTTATTTTATCTGTAGCGGGAACCTTTTCCCTGATCCTTTCAATAAGCTGCCCGAACTGCTGGGGAACCTGGTAACCTACCGTGTCGGGAACATTTATTACGGTGGCCCCTGCCTGGATAACCCGTTCAATTACCTGGCAGAGAAAGTCCAGGTCCGAACGGCTGGCATCCTCCGCCGAAAACTGTACATCCTCCACGTATTTTTTGGCATACTTAACCCCCGCCTCAGCCATTTCCAGAACTTCTTCCCGGGTTTTATTTAATTTATATTTTAAATGAATGTCTGAAGTGGCGATGAAGGTATGTATGCGAGGACGCCGGGCTTTTTCCAGGGACTCCCAGGCCGTGTCAATATCCTCCTGCCTGGTCCGGGCCAGGGCTGCAATAACCGGCTCTTTAACATTCTCGGAAATCAGCTTTATGGCCTGGAGATCCCCGGCGGAGGTTATGGGAAATCCCCCTTCTATAATATCTACCTTTAATTTTTCCAGGTTCCTGGCAATTTCTAGTTTTTCTTCGGGACACAGGTTAACTCCCGGGGACTGCTCCCCGTCCCGAAGGGTAGTATCTAGAATTTCGATTATCCCCGGCATGGCCCTTTCCTCCTAGGTTCTCTTGATAATCCAGCTCATCATTCCCCGCAGCTTCTGCCCCACCTTCTCGATGAGGTGCTCCTCATCCTGCCGGTTCAGGGCATTGAACACAGGGCGGTTGGCCTGGTTTTCCAGGATCCACTTTTTAGCAAACTCCCCGTTTTGAATTTCTTCCAGGAGCCTTTTCATTTCTTTACGGGTTTCTTTATTTACAATCCTTTTCCCACAGGTCAGGTCTCCATACTGGGCCGTATCACTTATGGAATAGCGCATCCCCGAAAGACCCCCCTCGTATATAAGGTCCACAATGAGTTTTAGCTCGTGGAGGCATTCGAAATAAGCCACTTCCGGCTGGTAGCCCTCCTCCACCAGGGTGTCAAAACCAGCCTTAATTAGCTCCGATACCCCGCCGCACAGGACCGCCTGCTCCCCAAAGAGGTCCGTTTCCGTTTCCTCCTGGAAGGTGGTTTCAATGACTCCCGCCCGGGTGCAGCCTACACCCTTGGCATAAGCCAGGCCCAGGTCTTTAGCCTTACCGGTAAAATCCTGGTACACCGCCAGGAGCCCGGGAACTCCAGTGCCCTCCTGAAAGGTCCGACGAACCAGGTGGCCAGGGCCCTTGGGGGCTATCATAAAAACATCCACATATTCGGGAGGCACAATCTGTCCAAAGTGTATATTAAAACCGTGGGAAAAAACCAGGGCATTTTCTTTTCCTAAAAAGGGGGCTATAGAACTGGTGTATACCGCCCTTTGTATTTCGTCATTAATAAGTATTTGAATCATGTCCGCTTCTTTAGCGGCTTCCTCCGTATTTAAAACCTTAAAACCATCTTCCTCCGCCCTTTCCCAGGCCTCACTGTGGGGAAGTTCACTGATAAGGACATCTATTCCTGAATCCCTCAAGTTCTGGGCCTGGGCATGACCCTGGCTTCCGTAGCCAAGAATGGCAACCTTTCTTTCCTTTAACCCTTCTAAATTGGCATCTTCATCATAATACATTTTAACCACTTTTACCACCCTCTCCATTCATTTTAATAAACTTAACACCCCTCATCATGGCAATCTTTCCGGTGCGGACCAGCTCCTGGATACCAAAGTGCTTGAGGAGCAGCTCAAAGGCCTTTATCTTTTCCTCATCTCCGGTGACTTCTACAATTATGGAATCCAGGGAAACATCCACTATTTTAGCCCGAAAGGTTTCTACCAGCTGCTGGAGCTCGGCCCTCATGGAGGGTTCTGCCTTAACCTTGATAAGCACCAGTTCCCGGTTTACGGTAGATTCATTAGTCAGGTTGCTTATCTTTACCACATCTATAAGCTTATTAAGCTGTTTAATAACCTGCTCAATGACCTTTTCATCACCCTCTACCAGAATGGTCATCCGGGAAAGATCTTTATCTTCGATTTCTCCTACGGCGATGCTGTCAATATTAAATCCCCTCCGGCTGAAAAGACCTGCTACCCGGGTAAGGACTCCCGGCCTATTTTCTACAATAACTGACAGGACATGCCTCATTTTGTACCCCCTCCTAATATCTTGTTGATGGGGCTGGCAGGAGGAACCATGGGAAATACATTTTCCTCGGGCACCACCTGAAAATCTATAAATACGGGCCTATCATTAATTTCCATGGCCTTTTCCAGGGCAGGGACAACCTCCTGGGGCTTGGTAACCCGGATTCCTGCTGCTCCGTAAGCCTCCGCCAGCTTAACAAAGTCGGGGCTCCCTTCCAGGCAGGTTGAGGAATAGCGCCGCTGGAAAAAGAGTTCCTGCCACTGGCGAACCATTCCCAGGAACTGGTTATTGATGATGGCGACCTTGATGGGAAGTTTGTTGCATACAGCGGTAGCTATTTCCTGGGAGTTCATCTGTATGCTGCCGTCTCCAGCTATACAGAAGACCTTTTCCTGGGGGCATCCCACCTGGGCCCCAATGGCGGCAGGGAAACCGTAGCCCATGGTGCCCAACCCTCCTGAAGAAATAAGGCTCCTTGACCTTTTAAATTTAAAATACTGGGCCGTCCACATCTGGTGCTGCCCCACATCAGTAGTAATTATGGCCTCCCCATCGGTAATTTTGCAGATCTCCTGGATTATATGCTGGGGTTTTAATTCTTCCTGGGAGAAACTATAGGTCAGGGGATACTCTTTTTTCCATCTCCCTATCTGTTCGACCCATTCCTCCGTTTCTCCTTTTTTCAACTTTTTTAGCATTTGTTCTAAAACCCGCCGGACGTCACCCACAATGGGTACGTCTACCTCCACATTTTTGCCGATCTCCGCCGGGTCAATATCTATATGAATAATCTTGGCATGGGGAGCAAAACTGTCTACCCTACCCGTAACCCGGTCATCAAAACGCATCCCAATAGCAATGATCAGGTCTGCTTCGGTAACGGCATAATTGGCATAGACCGTTCCGTGCATACCCAGCATCCCCAAGAAAAGGGGGTGTCCCCCCGGAAAACTTCCCAGGCCCATCAGAGTATTGGTTACAGGGATCTGGCCTATCTCCGCTAGCTTGATAAGTTCCTCCTGGGCTCCCGAGCTTACCACTCCTCCTCCGGCACAGATAACAGGTCTTTTGGCCTCTTTGATAACCCGGACAGCCCGGTTAATCTGGCCTCCATGCCCCGTGTAGGTAGGTTTGTAGCTCCGCAAATCCACCTTTTCCGGGTATTTAAAATCCGCCTCCTGGGCCAGTACATCCCGGGGGATATCCACCAGGACGGGTCCCGGCCTCCCCGTAGTAGCTACATAAAAGGCTTCCTTTAATATTTGAGGGATATCCCTGGTTTCTTTTACCAGGTAGTTGTGCTTGGTAATAGGCAGGGTAATTCCTGTAATATCCGCTTCCTGGAAGGCATCGGTGCCGATAAGATTTGCCGGAACCTGGCCCGTCAGGGCAACAATGGGAACGGAATCCATATAGGCATTGGCAATTCCTGTTACCAGGTTAGTGGCTCCCGGCCCCGAGGTGGCAATGCAAACCCCCGCCTTTCCCGTAGCCCGGGAATAACCGTCGGCAGCATGGATTCCTCCCTGCTCATGGCGGGGCATTATGTGGGTTATATCCGCATCGTAGAGGGCATCATAGAGGGGAAGAACCGCTCCCCCGGGATATCCAAAAACAACATCCACATTTTCTCTCTTTAAGGCTTCAACTACCATCATGGCCCCCTTAATTTTCATATCTTTATGTCACCTCCCTTTTAAAAATGGCTCCGGTACTGGCTGAACTAACCAGTCGGCTGTACCTGCCCAGGTATCCCCTTTCATATTTAAAGGGAGGCAGTTTCAGCTCCTTTAACCGCTTATCTATTTCTTCCCCGGTAAGCTCCACTTCCAGCTTACGCCCCGGGATATCAATCTTAATCAGGTCCCCCTCCTCCAGGGCAGCTATAGGTCCCTTTTCCATGGCCTCAGGGGATACATGGCCTATAGAAGCTCCCCGGGTGGCTCCGGAAAACCTGCCGTCGGTAATTAAAGATACCTCCCGGTCCAGGCCCATGCCCGCCAGGGCAGAAGTAGGACTCAGCATCTCCCTCATCCCCGGTCCTCCTTTTGGCCCTTCAAAGGCAATAACTACAACATCTCCGGCTAAAATCCGGCCATCCAAAATGGCTTTGGAAGCCTCTTCTTCCCTTTTAAAAATGCGGGCCCGCCCCTGGTGCTTCATCATTTCCGGTGCCACGGCTCCTTGCTTGACCACAGCTCCTTCGGGGGCCAGGTTTCCCATGAGGACCGCTATCCCCCCGTGCTCGCTGTAAGGATCTTCCACGGAACGGATGACCTGGGGATTTAAAATTTCCCCCTTCCCCAGGAGTTCCTCCATGTCCTTACCCCCGGCGGTCATAACTTTTCCGTCAATCAAACCGTGCTTTAAAAGCTCCCTCAGTACTGCCGTAACACCCCCGGCAGCCCTTAAGTCCTGGATATGATGGGGACCGGCGGGGCTGAGTTTACACAGCTGGGGGGTCCGGGAGCTTACCCGGTCTACCAGCTTCAAGTCCAGTTTAATGCCTGCTTCATGGGAAATGGCGGGAAGATGAAGTATGGTGTTGGTAGAACCTCCCAGGGCCATATCCAGGGCCAGGGCATTCTGGAAAGCCTCTTCCACCAGGATATCCCCCGGCAGTATTTCCCTTTCTAAAAGCTCCATAACCTTCATCCCCGTTTCCTTGGCCAACCGGTACCGGGCCCCTTCCACGGCAGGTATGGTTCCGTTCCCAGGAAGGGCCATTCCTAAGGCCTCCGTCAGGCAGTTCATGGAGTTGGCGGTAAACATTCCCGCGCAGGAACCGCAGCCGGGACAGGCAGCCTCCTCCAGCTGCTCCAGTTCCTCAAAAGTCATATTCCCGGCTTTAACGGCTCCCACCCCTTCAAAAACATTGCTCAAATCCACCTCTTTATCTTTAAACCTTCCTGCCATCATGGGTCCTCCGCTTACAAAAAGGGAGGGAATATTTAAGCGAGCAGCAGCCATAAGCATCCCGGGGATTATCTTATCGCAGTTAGGAATAAATACCAGGGCATCAAACCCGTGGGCCATAACCACCGTCTCAATGGAATCGGCTATTAACTCCCGGCTGGGCAGGGAAAAATACATCCCTTCATGGTTCATGGCAATTCCATCACACACCCCTATGGTTGAAAACTCCTGGGGAGTTCCTCCCGCCATGTAAATCCCCGCCTTAACTCCCTTGGCAATTTCCCCCAGATGAATATGCCCGGGAATTATTTCATTAGCGGAATTCACCACTCCCACCAGGGGACGTTCCATCTCCTCCCTGGTATATCCCATAGCATTAAAAAGGGAACGATGGGGAGCCCTTTCCAGGCCCTTCTTGACTCTGTCGCTTCGCAAGCTTTTCACCCTCCTCAAAACTATTATAGTTTTATTCGTCCTTTATTCATAAATGGGTGTTCCGTTATTCATAACGTAATCATTGAAAGCCCTCATTATGTCACAGGTTATTTTGCCCGGCTTGCCGTCGCCGATCTCCCGCCCGTCTACATCAATTACAGGTATAACCTCGGCAGCTGTTCCCGTTAAAAAACACTCGGAGGCCACATAGAGGTCGTGGCGGGTAAAGGGCCTTTCCAGAATGGTATAACCCTTTTTAGCCGCCAGTTCCATAACCACTTCCCGGGTAATGCCCTCCAGGGCTCCCACATAGGTGGGAGGAGTAATAATTTTCCCTTTACGCACTATAAATATATTGTCTCCCGATCCCTCCGTTATGTATCCGGAGCGGTTGAACATAATGGCCTCTAAAACTCCTGCCCGATTGGCTTCAATTTTTACCAGGATATTGTTCAGGTAATTCAAAGACTTAATCTTGGGATCCAGGGCATCGGGAATGTTTCGGCGGGTAGCCACGGTAATTACCCTTAACCCCTCTTCATAATATTCCCGGGGATAAATGGATATCTTGCTGGCAATTATGACCACTGTAGGCCTGGGGCACTTCTGGGGGTCCAGGCCCAGGTCTCCCACTCCCCGGGACACTACTATTCGAATATAAGCATCCGTCAGTTCATTCCTACGCAGGGTCTCCAGGACCGCCTCTTCCATTTCCTCCAGGGTCAGGGGAATAAAAAGCATGATTGATTTAGCCGACTCGTAAAGCCTCACCAGGTGTTCCGTCAACTTGAATACCCTGCCGTTGTAAGTCCTGATCCCTTCAAAAACCCCATCTCCGTAAAGATAACCATGATCAAAAACGGAAACCCTTGCTTCCTCCCGGGGCACCAGTTCCCCATCAATATACACAAGCTCCTGCATCAGTTGCACCTCCTCCGATAATAATTTGATAAAAATAAAACCTTTCGCCCGGTGCTTAAGGGGCGAAAGGATTATTTCGCGGTACCACCCTTATTACCCTGGCATACAAAACCAGGGCCTCTTCAGGTTAAACCCCTGGATAACGGCCAGGCCGGCTCCGCTTACTAAAAGTTCAGCGGGCAGCTCCAGGGTGACTTGGAACCCGAGCAAGGCACCGGTTTCCCAGCTATTCACCGGCTCTCTGTATCCTGTGCTCCGGCCTACTTGTCCCCTTCACAGCTTTTTTTCAAAAAATTTTTTTAATTATAAACTAAAGGGGACCCTTTGTCAACCGGAATTACCTTCAAATGCCCGCCAGGACTAGATAGGATAACCTATAGTCCTGCCTTCCTTATCCTTCACTGCCATGGCGGGATCGATGCTGCCAATTTTTTCTAAATTAAGGTCCGCTGCCTCCGCCTTTTCTTCCTCCCGGGCTTCCTTACCCGGGGCCCCATGTAAGGGAGGCTCCAGGCCCTTTCTCCTCTTGAAAAAGGCTTCTGCCACCTGGGGGAATATGGCATAAGTAATGGCATCCTCTTCCTTTTCCATGAGATCTTTAATGGCCTCCCGGGATTTTTCCATCTCTGGAGGCAAGTTATCCGCCGGCCGGTTGGTAATAGGTTCTTCCTCCTTTAAGACCTTTTCTTGCAGCTCTTCGTTCATGGGTGCCGGAGGCTGACCGTAAAGACCCTTCAAATAGTTTTTAACCTCCGTGGAAACCATTTTATAGCGCTCGCCCATAATCACGTTTACCACCGCCTGGGTTCCCACAATCTGGCTGGAAGGAGTAACCAGGGGCGGATATCCCAGGTCAGCCCTGACCCGGGGGACTTCCTCCAGAACCTGGGACAATAGGTGGGTAGCGTTTTGCTCTGCCAGCTGGGATACCAGGTTAGAGATCATGCCTCCCGGCACCTGGTAGGTTAATACGTTAGTATCGACTCCCAGGGCTACATCTACAGGTATAACATAATTCTTTCTGATTTCCTTGAAGTGGTTGCTTACCTGGAGTAAAAGCTCCTGGTCCAGCTCCGTATCGTAAGGAGTCCCCCTGAGGGCTGTCACCATGGTATCCGTGGGAGGTTGAGAAGTTCCCAGGGATAAGGGAGAAGAAGCCGTATCTATCACATCCACTCCTGCCTCAATAGCCTTCAGGTAGGCCATGGAGGCCATTCCGCTGGTGTAGTGGCAGTGAAGCTGAATGGGAATATCAACCGCTTCTTTAAGCTGCCCAACCAGTTCGTAGGCATCATAAGGGGAAATCAGCCCCGCCATATCCTTTATGCAGAAGGAATCGGCACCCATTTCTGATAGTTTCCTGGCTATATCCACAAAGTGGGCAATATCATGGTAGGGGCTTATGGTATAGCTGACAGTGGTCTGGGCATGAATCCCCACCTTTTTACATACCTCCAGAGCCTTTTCCATGTTGCGCACGTCATTCAAGGCATCAAAAATGCGGATTATATCCAGCCCACATTCTGCCGTGTTTTTAATAAAGGCCTCCACCACATCGTCGCCATAGTGGCGGTATCCCACCAGATTCTGCCCCCGCAGGAGCATCTGCAGTTTGGTGTTCTTTAAATGCTTTCTTAAAATCCTCAGGCGCTCCCAGGGATCCTCATCCAGAAAACGCATGCAGCTGTCGAAGGTGGCTCCTCCCCAAACCTCCAGGGAGTGATAACCCACCTGGTCCATCACTTCCAGGATGGGAACCATTTCTTCCGTCTTCATCCGGGTGGCCATCAGGGACTGGTGAGCATCCCTGAGGCTTGTATCGGTAATCAAAACCTTCCTTTTTTCCGTCAATGAAAATTCACCCCTTCTCGTGAAAGTTAAATTTAAAATTCTACCAAAAGAAGAATAATCCTTCCTCCTTCTTAAAGTTCTTAAAAATAAGGGTAACCTTCCTTTATTAAAACTATCCCTTCCTTAATCTTCTTTTTACTATTCCTTGTTGCTGGCAGGAACCCGGGCAAAGCTGACTACCCGGTCTCCTTCCCCTATTCTTATCAGGGTTACCCCCTGGGTCTGCCGACCCTGCCGGGATATATGCTTAACCTCCTGGCGAATGACAATTCCCTTAGCCGTTATTATCATCAACTCATCCTGGGGGTGGACTCCCCGGAAACCAACCAGGGAACCGGTGCGAGAGGTAATCTTGGCAGTATAAATACCTTTACCTCCCCTGCTTTGCTTCCGGTACTCAGAAACGGGAGTCCTTTTCCCAAAGCCTTTTTCGCTTACCACGATAAGCTCCATATCCGGGTAAACGGCTTCCATGCCTACCAGGTAATCCTCCTTGTCCAGTCTTATTCCCTTTACTCCCCGGGCCTGGCGACCCATAACCCGTACATCCTCCTCGTGGAATCTTATGCATTTTCCTTTACTGCTTCCCATGAGGATCTCCTGTTGTCCGTCAGTAAGCCTACACCCAATGAGCTCATCCCCTTCCACCAGGGTAAGGGCTATCAGACCGCCCTTGCGGGCCGTTTCAAATTCGCTCAAAAGAGACTTTTTTACGTATCCCTTCCGAGTGGCAAAAAACATGTAAAGCTGGCTGGTAAACTCTTTAATGGGTATAACGGTAGTTACAAATTCCCCTGGGGTTAAAGAAAGGAGATTTATTATATTGGTCCCCCGGGCCTGCCTTCCTCCCTCGGGAATCTCGTATACTTTTAGACGGTAAAGCTTCCCGTGGTTGCTTACACACAGGAGATTATGGTGGGTAGAGGTTATGAAAAGATGTTCCAGGAAGTCCTCCTCCTTGGTAACCATCCCCATGATTCCTCTGCCCCCCCTCCTCTGGCTTCGGTAAGTGCTCAGGGGAAGCCTCTTGATATAACCCTGATGGGTAAGGGTAATAACGGCATCCTCTTCCGCTATCATATCCTCTATGCTTATTTCCTCTTCCCGGGGAAGAATCCGGGTTCTTCGCTGGTCGGCAAATTTTTCCCGGATTTGCAGTATTTCCTCCTTGATAATTTGCAGCACCAGCCGCTCATTGGCCAAAACTTCTTTATAGTAAGA
>SKLX01000202.1 GCA_007121375.1 Bacillota bacterium
AGGGGATGGAAGAAGGGGACATGGGACCGAAAGACCTTAAGGATTTCGGGGAGCTGTTGAAGGCGAAACTAAAAAAAGAAGGAGCAGGTACCGACCATGAAAGCACCGGGGGTCATGAATAAAAACATAGGGTGTTTTAAAAAAATCTTTTTTCTGTTGCTTATAATCACCGCTTTAGTTGTGATTCAGGCGGAAGTAGTTCAGGCCCAACCCGTTCTGCCCCTGCCCAACCTGGATATCCAGATGGATACGGCGGAGGAGCCGGAAGAAGTGGTGGGGACCATAAGGCTTTTAATCCTTTTAACGGTCCTGGCCATGGCCCCGGCCATAATCCTGCTCATGACCTCCTTCACCCGGGTGGTTATAGTCCTGGCTTTTATAAGGAATGCCCTGGCTACCCAGCAGACCCCACCCAACCAGATCCTGGTAGGCCTGGCCCTATTTCTAACCTTTTTCATCATGGCTCCTGTTTACAACCAGATTAATGAGGGAGCTGTTCAGCCTTACCTGGAGGGGCAGATAACCCAGGAACAGGCCATGGAAATTGGCGCCGACCCCATTCGGGAGTTCATGTACGGCCAAACCCGGGAGAAGGACCTGGCCCTGTTTTTAAACATCGCCCAGGCGGAAAGACCCCAAACCCGGGAAGAGCTGGGATTACATATTCTTATTCCTGCCTTTGTCATAAGTGAGTTGAAAACAGCGTTTCAGTTGGGGTTTTTAATTTTCATCCCCTTTCTGATAATCGACATGGTGGTAGCCAGCACCACCATGTCCATGGGAATGTTCATGCTGCCGCCGGTAATGATTTCCCTACCCTTTAAAATATTGCTCTTTGTTTTGGCCGATGGCTGGCACCTGGTGGTAAAATCCCTGGTAGAAAGCTTTTTGTAGGAGGGGGTACATATGTCTGAAGAATTTGTTATAAATCTGGCCCGGGAAAGTATTATCACGGCCCTGCTCCTGGCCTCGCCCATGCTGATCCTCAGTCTGGTGGTGGGCCTGGGGATAAGCATATTCCAGGCGACTACCCAGGTCCAGGAGCAAACCTTAACCTTTGTTCCAAAAATCGTGGCGGTTTTTCTAGGAGTGCTGGTCTTTGGAAGCTGGATGTTGAACCTGATTGTTCAGTTTGCCATTCATATCTTTCAGAATATGGGCCAGTTCGTATAGGGGGATGCAATGTTAGATGCGAGTTTAGTGGTGCTATTACTTATTTTCATAAGGATGACCGGGTTTTTTGCGGTGGTGCCCTTCTTCACCTTGCGGGGGGTGCCAGCCCTGACCAAGATTGGGCTGGCTGGGGTGATGGCCTACCTGATATTTCAAACCATGGATTTTGAGGCCTTAAACCTCCTTCCAGGCATAGCAGGAATGTTTATCATGACAGGGAGGGAGGCCCTGGTGGGGCTGACCCTGGGGTTTACCGTCTTCCTGATATTCGGGGGCATAAGGATTGCCGGCCAGTTTATTGACCTCCAGATGGGCCTTCTCATGGCTAACGTCTTTGACCCCCAGTTTGGGAGCCCTGTGACCCTGGTGGGGCAGCTTTACTACTACCTGGGACTCATATATTTCTTTATTATTAACGGCCACCACAGCATGCTGGCGGCCTTGACGGGAAGTTACCAGGTAATACCTCCAGGGATGGGAGTACTGGGAGAAGTAACCCTGTGGAAGGTGATGGATATTTTTTTCTGGATGTTTTTACTGGCTTTCCAGATAGCCCTTCCAGTGGTAGTAACCCTTTTAATGGTAGATATTTCCCTGGGGTTAATATCCAAGACGGTACCCCAGCTCCATGTTTTCATAGTAGGGCTTCCTTTAAAAATTGGTTTAGGTATGGCCGCCCTGGTGTTGATTATACCCATGATGACGGTAGTTTTTGAGAATGTTTTCAGCCAGATGGTAAGGGATATGTTCAGCCTGATGGAAACCTTTCAACAGTAACGGGGGAAGTTATGGACGAACAACTTTTCAGGTTTAATCTACAGCTCTTTTCAGAAGAGGAAAAAACAGAAGAGGCTACTCCCAAGCGTAAGGAAGAGGCCCGAAAGAAAGGCCAGGTTGCCAAGAGTAGTGAACTCAACGCCGCCATCAATCTCCTGGCCCTTATGATACTTTTCTTCTTTGCGGGCGAGTTCATCTTCCAGAGGTTTTTTATGATGGTGCGGGACTTTTACCTGGATTTTTTGACCATGCCCCTGAAGGAAGGTCAGATGACCAACCTGCTCATCAGGTTCATGGGGGAATACTTCCTGATAATGTCTCCCATCTTTATTACAGCCATCCTGGCAGGCCTTTCAGCTAACTATATCCAGGTAGGTTTTTTGACCAGCACTGAGAGCTTGCAGTTTAAAGGGGAGCGCCTGAACCCCCTGGAGGGATTTAAGCGGATCCTTTCCCGTAAATCTGCCATGGAACTGGCTAAGGGAATAGTAAAAATAGGCATGGTGGGCTACATAACCTACTCCTATCTCAGTGGGGAAATTGAAACCCTTCTGGAGATGCTCTTTCTGGGAGTAGAGGGGGTTTTTGCTTCCGCCAGTTCCCTTTTCATCAACCTGGGTTTCCGGGTAGCAATTTTATACATAATATTGGCGGTGCTGGACTACGTATACCAGCGATATGAGCACCAAAAGAGCCTCAGGATGTCCAAGTATGAGGTTAAAGAGGAACATAAGCAGATGGAGGGGGACCCCCACCTGAAGGCCAAGCTTAAGGCCAAGCAGCGGGAGATGGGCATGAACCGTATGATTACAGAAGTTTCCGATTCCCAGGTGGTGGTAACTAACCCCACGGAACTGGCCATAGCCCTTAAGTATGACCAGGAAAAGCATGAGGCCCCTATCGTGGCAGCCATAGGCTCTGGATTTATGGCCCTTAAGATTAAGGAAATTGCCCGGGAAAAGAAAATTCCCCTGGTGGAAAACAAGCCGGTAGCCCAGCTCCTATTCCGGCGGTCGGAAATTGGAGAAGAGATACCCCTGGAACTCTACCAGGCGGTGGCGGAAATACTGGCGGTAGTGATGAAGCTTAAGAAAAGAGGAGGTTAAAAAGTATGACTGGCAACTCAAATCCTGCCATGAACCTTTTGAGTGGTTTCCAAAAATATGCTGATATGATCGTGGCCCTGGCAATTGTATGCGTGGTAGTAATTATCATTATACCCATGCCTCCTTTTTTAATAGATATTTTGCTTACCTTCAGCATAACCTTTGCTTTAATAGTTCTTCTGTTAACCATGTTTACTACGGAAATACTCCAGTTTGCCGTATTTCCTTCCCTACTTCTGGTTACCACCCTTTACCGCCTGTCCCTTAATATTTCCACCACCCGCCTTATCCTCAGCGAAGGCCAGGCGGGAAGCCTGATAGCAGCTTTTGGTGAGTTCGTGGTAGGGGGTAATTACATAGTTGGAATGATTATCTTTATCATAATTACGGTGATACAGTTTGTGGTTATTACCAACGGTTCCGGTCGGGTAGCCGAGGTGGCTGCCCGCTTTACCCTGGATGCCATGCCCGGTAAGCAGATGAGCATTGACGCCGACTTTAATTCAGGCATCATCGATGAGGAAACGGCCCGTTACCGGAGGGAAAAGCTCCAGAGGGAAGCAGACTTTTATGGAGCCATGGATGGGGCCAGCAAGTTCGTCAGGGGAGATGCCATCGCCGGGGTGGTAATCGTCCTTATAAACATTGTTGGTGGCCTTCTCATCGGCGTAGTCCAACTGGATATGCCCGTGGAACAGGCCGTCCAGACCTACACCATGCTTACCGTAGGTGACGGCCTGGTTTCCCAGGTTCCTGCCCTCCTGGTTTCATCGGCGGCGGGTATGCTGGTAACCAGGTCTGCAGGAAAGTCCAGTTTTGGCACAGACCTTTCCGAGCAAATATTCCATTTTCCCAAAGTAATTGCCCTGGCTTCAGGTATACTCCTGGTGCTGGGCCTGGTGCCCGC
>SKLX01000077.1 GCA_007121375.1 Bacillota bacterium
AAAGTCTTAACAATTTTTGATTGGTCGTTTAACTCTTACCTTGGTATTTTTTTACTGAAAGTGGTGTTCCTTTATTATTCTTTTTTGTATATCATATATCCAGTAATAAAGACCTGTAAAGCCTATCAGGGATACCATGAAAACCTGGAACATCCTGGCATCCATCTGCAGGGCTCCCTCCGGGTTGATTATGGGATCGGGGTGGAGGGTAGCATAAAGGCGAGGGATGATAAACACCAGAAAGGGTACCGTTATAAAGGCTATTATAGCATAAACTGAGGAAAGCCTGGCCCTCAACTCCTTTTCTTCTACAGCAGACCTGAGAATAAAATAAGCACCGTATATTAAAAGGAGGACAAAAATCGACGTCTGCCGGGGATCCCAGTTCCAGAAGGCTCCCCAGGTAAAACGGGCAAAGAAGGCGCCGGTAATGGTAGCCAGGAGGGTAAACACTATACCCGCCTCGGCATTGAAGGAAGCCCTCTCATCAAATTCTATCAAATTGGTGCGAAGATATTTAATTGCATTTAACATGGAAACCAGGTAGGCCAGTACGGCCACCCAGGCCAGGGGAACATGGTAAAAAATTATCCGGGAAATCTCCCCCAGTCCCAGGGCAGGAGGAGCATATAAAAAGGAACCCACAATCATCAATGAAATCCATATACCAAGCAGTATTTTCCAGATCAATGAACTTTACCTCCCGGGAAAATTATCCGTCTTCCCACACATAGTTAAACAATAAAAGGGATAGGGTTACCATAATTACAGAAAAGGACAGTAAAACCTGCATTTCTGAAGTTGCTTCCCTTAGAGGCGATCCCTCCAGGGCCATCTGGGTCCCATTAATAGCAGTAATCAGTAAAGGCAGCAGCACGGGAAATGCCAGGACGGGAAGCAAATTTCCCTTTACGCTGGCCTTGGAAACGATGGCTGCCAGTATGGTAGTAGTAGCGGAAAGACCCAGGCAACCTAAAAAAACCGTCAGAAACAAAAGAAAAGGATTACCCAGGGGAGGACTCAGAAAAAAAAGATAAAAAGGTATTACAATGGCTGCTACCAGCAGCAACAACAACAGGTTAAAAGTAAACTTCCCCAAATATATTATCTCGGGAACAGTAGAAAGCCGGAGGGCATAGGCTGTTCCCTTTTCCTCCTCTTTCACAAAGGACCTGGCCAAACCTGCCATGGCGGAAAAAAACAATATAATCCAGATAAGGGCAGCATGGATTACAGCATCCAGGTAATAAGGTCCCAGGGAAAAACTAACTATAATCAAAGTAGTCAGGGCAAACATTAAAAAGGAGTTTAAGGCATGCCTGGTGCGAAACTCCCCTTTAAAGTCTTTATTAAGAAGAGCCCCAACCTTCAGGATCCAGCCTGAGGACCTGGTCACCATAAAGGGCCACCTCCGATGAGTCATTAGTAGATAGTATAACAGCGCCCCTTTTCTTCTGCTGGTTGACCATTTCCCCCAGTAAGCCCCTTCCTTCATCATCCAGGTTTGAGCCTGGTTCATCCAGTAGTAAAAGGTACGGATCGTGAAGGAGGGCAAAAGCAAACTTTAAACGCTGTTTCATGCCTGTAGAAAAAGTGCCTGTTAAGCTGTTGCTCCATCTTTTTAATTGAACTTTTTCAAGTAATTGGCGACATTTTTCTTCATAAACAGGCAGCCCTCGAACTTTTGCGAAAAAGCAAAGATTCTCGGAAGCTGTTAACTCGTCATAAAGAAATATATCAGGGGATACAAACCCTAAATAATCATTTCTTTCTTCTCCTTTTAACCAATGATCATTAACTTTAATCCTTACTTCCCCTGAAGAAGGCCTTATTAACCCGGCCAATATCTTCAATAGGGTAGTTTTGCCGGAACCATTGGGACCGGTAATTACCATACAATTTCCTTCTTCAAGGGTTCCTCTTACTTTTTTAAATATAGGCTGTCCATTATAAGATTTAGTTAGATCTTTAAACTCTACAAAAACCATCTTTTTTCCTTCTATCTATACATATTTTTTATACACATTTTTTATATAAGATAATTCTCATTTACCTCACTTAAAAATAACACATTTACGGAGGCAGGTCAAATCTTTAACTATTAAAATGATTAATAATATCCTTGATATACCCCTTATCTATAAAGCTATATTACTTATACATATGCCTATAAAATCTTCTTATATCTGCAGAGGGTCCCTTCCTTTAATAAATATATCATGCCACAGGAGAAAAATCAGCACTGTCCATATTTTTCTGCTGTGGTCAGCCATGCCCTTTTGATGTTCTTGAAACAGCCTATCCACAAAGGAGTAATTTAAATACTCAGGGGTAAAACTATCCTTCAATATCTTCTTCACCGGCTCTTTTAATTCACCGGTGAGCCAACGGCGGGTGGGAACGGGAAATCCCCTTTTAGGACGGTTTATGACCTCCCGGGGCAGCACATCCTTAAAAGCCTCCCTCAAAGCATACTTAGTTTTCGTTCCCTTTATCTTATAGCGGGTAGGAATGGTAGCGGCAAATTCAAAAAGTTTATGATCAAGATAGGGAACCCTTAACTCCAGGGAATTAGCCATGGTCATTTTATCTGCTTTGGCCAGAATATCTCCTGGAAGCCAGGTATGCAGGTCAATATACTGCATGGAAGTTACCTCATCATGGCCCTTAAGAATATCCTCATAATACCTTCGGGTTACCTCTTTAAAAGAAACCAGAGGGATACCCTCCTTCACTAACTCTTTTTTCTCCAGGTCTCCAAAAATAAAAGCATTGCCCACATAACGATCTTCCAGGCTCTTCCTGGCCCGGCTCACATAATTTTTTCCGAAGGTCCCCTGGGGAAAGAGATCGCTTAAATAACTTAAAGAGCTTTGAACTCTACCGGGAAGACTTCGAAAATACTCAAGGGATTGGGGCTCACCATAAATACCGTAACCCCCAAAAACCTCATCGGCCCCTTCCCCGGAAAGACTGACGGTAATCTTTTCCCTGGCTGCCCGGGCTACAAAGTAAAGGGATATGGCTGCGGGATCCGCTACTGGTTCGTCAAGATGCCAGATTAACCGGGGCAGGTGCTGGATAAATTCTTCGGGAGAAATAAAATACTGGTGGTGTTTAATTTTTAAATACTGGGCAGTCCTGCGAGCTTCCTCCAGCTCACTGTAACCCTTCTCCCGGTAACCCACACTGAAGGTTGATATATCCCCAATTTCCTTTAACAAAGCAGCAATTATGGAAGAATCAATACCTCCACTTAAAAAACCTCCCCATGGAACGTGACTTTGAGCATGAAGGCGAACAGATTCCCTTAACTTTTCCCTTATCCCCTCTACAAAATAAGTAAGGGGCTTATCTTCAGGATTAAACCTTACCTCCCAGTACTTTTTTATTTTTAAGGTATCATCCTTTAAAATAAAATAAGAAGCAGGGGGCAGTTTTTTTATATTTTTTAATATAGTAGCCGGTTCAGGGACGTACTGGAAGGTCAGGTAATGGATAAGGGATTCCTGGTCTACTTCCCTTTTTATTTCGGGTAAAGTTAAAATTGATTTCATTTCCGAAGCAAACACAAACTTCCGGGGGCAGTTATAATAATAAAAGGGTTTAATACCGAACCTGTCCCGGGCTCCAAAGAGTAATTTTTCCCGGGAGTCCCAGATAACGAAGGAAAACATCCCCCGTAAGTCTTTCACACAATCGAAGCCCTTTTCCTCATAAAGATGAACCAGGACCTCCGTATCGCTTTGACTAAAAAAAACATGGCCTTTTCTTTTCAATTCCTCCCGGAGGGTAAGGTAGTTATAAATTTCACCGTTAAAGACCACCCTTATGCTGCCATCTTCATTAAACATGGGCTGCCTTCCCCGGAAAAGGTCAATAATTTTTAGGCGCTGAAAACCAAGGCCTACCCAGTTCTCCAGGTAAGTTCCTTCTTCATCGGGGCCCCGGTGAACCATAACCTTCTTCATTTTTTCTATTTCTTCCCTCTTAACTTTTTCCTCTCTTTTATTATATATCCCGCAAATGCCACACATAGTTCTCCCCCTTAACTTAGATATTGTATCATATGAAAATACCATGGAAAAGTGTGCATGGGGACCTTTGAAAACATTTTTAAAAAACGACATTCTAAAACACATACCCTGCAATTATATAGCTCATAATAATATTAAAACTTGGGGAGGTTACGCCATGGATTTAGAAACTCTGACATTTGCCAACTTAACGGAAAGTGAGCTGAAAAAAATTAAAGATACGGAGGTATTTTTAAACGGGCAGCCGGATCACCAGGCCCTTCAAGAAAAGGGAGGAGAAATTTACCTCCTGGCCTTTGTAAGGGAAAGAGTAGAAGAATAAGAAAGGAGGCCTTCTATCAGGGCCTCCCTTCTCTCAGTTCTTTCAAAAGTTTTTCTATACTTTTTCCGGTGGTGGGGTGAATAACTTCTGGCACTATTTCCGCCAGGGGCAGGAGGACAAACTCCCTTTCCGTCATCCGGGGATGGGGAATAATTAAACGGGGCTCATCGTTTAATTGAAGATCATCGTATAGTAAAATATCCAGGTCGATAGGTCGAGGACCCCAACGTATAGTCCTCACCCTCTTTAAATCCTCCTCAATCTTCTGGAGATAATCCAGCAGCTGATTAGGAGTCAGGAGGGTCTTACAAAAAACAGCTGCATTTAAAAATTTATCCTGGTCTGTATAGCCGACAGGATCCGTTTCATACAGGGAAGAAACCTTTTCTACCAAAATGTGTTCATGGGAATCCAGAGCCTTAATCGCTTCTTTAAGATTTTTTTCCCTGTCTCCCATATTGGAACCCAGACCCAGGTATACTAAAGCCATTACCCTTTACCTCGCTTTATCTCAATTCCTACAAAATCCAAATTCCCCGGGATAGGAGCCCAGGGTTTTTTTATCTTTACCACAACCTCCCGGACCCGTTCAATAGAAAGGACTGCCCCGGCAATATTTTCAGCCAGGGCCTCCAGGAGATTATATCTTTCTTCCTTCACCAGGTTCCTAACTTCCTTATATATGCTGGCATAATCGATGGTGTCTTCCAGGTTATCCGTTTTTCCTGCTTGGGACAGGTCCAGGCATACCTCCAGGGTCACTAAAAATTTCTGCCCCTGGGCCTTTTCCGAAGGCAGCACTCCGTGATAACCATAAAAAGACATTTCATTCATTATTATTTTATCTTCAGCCATACTTTTTCCGCCTCCTGACCATGGCATCGGTCATGTCAACCACCCGTTTCATGTATTTAATATCGTGGACCCGAACAATATCGGCTCCCCTGGTTATGCCGTAAGCAATGGTAGACGCAGTGCCCTCCAATCTTTCCTCAGCAGGTAAATCCAGCACCTTGCCAATCATGGATTTTCGGGAAGTCCCGAGTAAAAGGGGATAACCCAGGGCCACCAGTTCCTCCAGGTGGTGCATGGCCTCCAGGTTATGCTCCAAAGTTTTACCGAATCCTATCCCGGGATCCAGAATTATGTTTTCTTCTTTTACCCCGGCTTTTAAAGCAAGATCTATACTTTCTCGAAGTTCACTGGTTATCTCCGTCATCAAATCATCATATTGGGCTACCTTCCGATTGTGCATAATACAAACAGGTACCTGGTAACGGGCGGCTACCTCTGCCATTTCCGGGTCCGCCTTAAAACCCCAAACATCATTCACCATATCTACTCCCATTTCCAGGGCTTTTTCTGCTACCGACGCCTTATAAGTATCAATAGAAATAGGAAGGTCCAATTCCCCCGTTAACTTTTCTAAAAGGGGCAGAACCCGCCTGAATTCCTCCTCTTCCGATATGGGGTCTGCCTGGGGACGGGTTGATTCTCCCCCTATATCCAGTATATCTATCCCTTCTTTTACCATGTTTCTGGCATGTTCCAGGGCCTGGTCCAGGTTAAAGAACTGACCCCCATCAGAAAAAGAATCAGGCGTAACATTTAAGATCCCCATGATCAGGGTTCTTTCTCCCAGTCTGAAACTTTTATCTCCCAGGTTTAAAAATTTTTCCTTTTTGTCTCCCAGGTAATGGTGGCGGTTGTACCTGCCCAGGGCTTCTTCCACTTCCCTGGCCACCTCTTTAGATTGAAAGGGTTGGAGCTTTAGTTTTTTAATTAAAAGGCGGAACTGTTTTAGAGTTCCCATGAGCAAAAGGTCGCTTCTTCCCGGGGTGAGGCTTCCCACTTCCCGGGCTGCCGCTGCTTCTCCTCCCTTAGAGAGCATTTCCTGCTTTATAAGGATAACTCCCTTCAAGGGGACATTGTAAACCTTTATTAAAAAAAACTGGCCTTTATTGATCATAATTTCTCTACCAGCCCTGTCTGACCCTATTTTTCCTATTTCTTCCCTTATATCTTCCCTGCTGTGGGGAGATAATATCCTGGCCTTAATCATTTAATAACACCTCGCCTTTATTAATAACAAAGTCCTCCTCGAGCAGGCATTTCTTTATACTTGTAACATTCATCCCTTACCTGGCATTGCCAGCAAAGGCGGGAAAACTTATCGGCTTCGAAAATAGCCTCACCCAGGAGAGACATGTTGTTAATTCCCTTTCCCCGGTGTTCCCTGATGGCCCGGGTAATTACTTTCTTTTCTTTTTCTCCGTAGCCTGCTTCCTCCAGAATACCCTCAGCCAGCTCAGCACTGACCTGGGCATGGTCTATTCCCCCTTCATACTCCTGCCAGCGGCCAATATCATGAAGTAAAGCCGCCCCATAAAGAATATCCCGGGGAAAATTATTTCCCCTTTCCAGGGAGATAAGGTAAGCTATCCTGGCCACGGCAAGGGAATGTTCAAAGTCATGACGACAAAATTTACGATTAATTTCCCATTTATAAATATTTTGTAAGTATTCCTGGAAATACTTGTTTTGCAGTATTCTGTTAATTCTTTCCATAACTACCTGCTTCCCTTAATTAAGGAAAATGCCTCACTTCTGGATACCTGGTTGCGGCGGAATATTCCCCTTACAGCAGAAGTTATGGTTTGAGACCCGGGCTTTTTAATTCCCCTTATGGTCATACAAAGGTGCTCCGCCTCCACTACTACTACCACCCCTTTGGGGTCCAGAGTTTCCATAATAACATCAGCCACCTCACTGGTAAGTCTTTCCTGCAGCTGGGGCCTTCGAGCTATGTTTTCCACCACTCTGGCAATCTTACTCAGGCCAGTGATCCTGCCGTGGGCAGGTATATAAGCCACATGGGCCTTGCCATAAAATGGCAATAAGTGGTGCTCACACATGGAGTAGATAGAAATATCTCTAACCAAGATCATTTCGTCATGTTCATCTTCTGTAAAGCATTTTTTTAAATGAAGCCTGGGATCTTCATGCAAGCCTTCAAACATTTCTGCATACATTTTTCCCACTCTTTTTGGTGTTTCCACTAAACCTTCCCGGGTTGGATCTTCTCCGATAGCTTCTAAAATCATTTTTATGGCTTCTTCAATCTTTTCCTGGTCGATCATTTGTGACACTCCTTTAATTTTAAAGTAAACTCCGGAGCCCTCTTCTAGGATGTCAAGTAACTAATTTGACCTTACAATAAAAAATCCTTTTTTTATTCCTATATTTTAGAGGAACTATCAAACTACAAAAATAAACAAATATTGTCTGGCAGAATAAATATATTTTTTCATATTTTGGTAATATTGTAAAAGGAAATTAGCACTTGATGTCGAAGTATATTTTCAAAAATATTTGGAGGGATTAATTTGTGCAAAATGTGCCACCAACATAAAAAAATGGAATCTATGTCAAAAAAAATAGAATCTTTGCGGGAAAAATTAGATAAAATAGCTGAAAAAGAAGACTTTATCCTACATAAAAAGCGAACCTATCGCTTAAGCAAAGAGCTGGACAGGTTAATCACCGAGTATACCAGGGAAATGTCAAAAATCCAGTGATAGCCCTTCCTTCAGCAATTAAGCCGGTCTGGTTTATGGAATTGTTTATTGGAATTAACAATTATTTAAAAGGGGCTTGATATCAAATTTATCTAAAAAATCAAGTAATGCCAGGGCAGAGCGGGGAAGGTACTGCTCCCGGGGATATAAAAAGAACAGATCCCTTTTTAAGGATATATCTTCTATGTTTTTTACCACAAGCTTTTTTAAGGCCTGTTCTTTTTTTACTGCCCACAAGGACACCAGGGAAATCCCCAGGCCCGCCTCCACTGCCGTTATAATGGATTGGGTGCTGCCCAACTCCAAACCCGGCTCCAGGGTATCCAATGCCATACCTTCTTTAACCAGTTTTTCTTCCACTACCTTCCTGGTCCCCGAACCCTTCTCTCTCCATATCAAGTTATCCTGGAGTAAGTCCGAGGAATAGATTTTTTCCTTTTTTGCTAAAGGGTGGTCCCGGGGCATAATAAGGACTAATTCATCTTCCATAAACTTTTTTGCTTTTAATCTTTTTCTTTCTACCCGGGCTCCCACTACTCCAATATGGATATCCTCTGCCAGGAGCATCCTGACAATTTTACTTGTATCCCCTATTTCCAGCTTTATGTCTACCTCCGGGTACTCCTTTTTATAAGAGCCCAGCAAATAAGGAAGGATGTATTCCCCAGGGATAGTGCTGGCACCAATTTTTAAAACTCCCCCTACCTTACCACTCAGTTCTTCCATGGTCTGCAGGGCATGATCCCATTTTTTTATTATTTCTTTAGCCTGGTTGTAGAATACTTCCCCTTCCTCCGTCAAGGAAACCTTCTGTCCCTGGCGGTGAAAAAAAGACACGTTAAAAAACCTCTCCAGCATTTTAATGTGCTTGCTGACAGCAGGCTGGGTCAGGTACAGAATGTCTGCCGCCCGGGATAAACTTTTTTCCTCAACCACCGTTACAAAGGTTTTAAGAATGGATATTTTCATAGCAGATCTCTCTTTTTTAAATTTTCCAGGGAACCCGCCGGTCCTCTACCCTCCGGGTCAGCTTTATCTGGTCGAAATGTTCCAATAGAGGTAAAGCATACTTTCTGGAGGTATTCAGTAAGCTTCTAAAATCTGATACGGTAAGTTCTCCCTTTTCTTTAAAGTGTTCTTTCAAAAGCTCAATACTTTTCTCGTAATGATTTTTATGAAAGAATATCTCTTCTGTCATTTTAATCAGAATGCCTTTTTCCAAAAGATAATTAATATAATTATCCACTGCCTGGGGCTTTACCTTTAAAATCTCAGGCAGCTCTTTTTTTTGAGGAGGGGAAAATTCCCTGGACAGGTAAAGGTCTTCAATATCTTTAAGAGCTTTCCTTTCCTCGGCAGTAGGGGTTATTTCATAACCATAAAAAGAAACTATTTGTTCCCTCACGGAAATCTCCTGTTTATTTTCCAGGTGTTCCAAAAAGGAGTCAAAGTCCTTATGGCTTATATCCGGCAGTAAATGACTTTTTAGGCGGGCTTTAGTGAGACCCAGGGATAAATTATTCTTCTGGTAGTGTTCTTTTAATAAATCCTTTACCTTGCTGGTTAAATTATCCAGAGTTTCTTTTGTCATTAAAGAACCACTGGAAAGCTCTACAGCTTTTTCTTGATTTATTAACTCTTGACTTTTTTTTCTGATAATATCTTCGGGTAGTTTTGTTTTAAGCTGAATATCAGCAGGGGAAGAAATTGAGTTTTCCTGGAGTTTTTGATAAATAAGCTTGGCCGGATCTCCTTCTTCCAAAATTTTTAAGCTTTCAATAACATCTTCCCTGAAGCGTTTATGCCGAAGGGGTTGGCCGTCCAGGATAAAACCACCTCCGATAGTAGTCATGGGAGAATAGGACCTGATAATAAAGCGATCCCCAAAATGAGCTACTACAGGTTTGTCCAACCGGCACTGGACCAGGGTTGATTCCCCCGGCTTTAGCTCTTCTTCTTCTAAAAGGAGTATTTTAGCCACAACCCTTTTCGCCCCCAGGTAAAAATGAACAGGTGCCAGGTTAACCAGGGGTTTTTTCAGGTGGGGAAGTAGGTTCAGGCGGGCATCCAGCAAGCGGGTGGACTTAAAAAACCCCGGTTGGGCTATTACGTCTCCCCTCTCAATGTAAGCCTTTTCAATCCCTGCCAGATTAAGGGCAACCCTTTGGCCGGCTATAGCCTTATCCTGGGTGGAGCCAAAGACCTGAATCTGCCTGATGCGAGCCGGTGTTCTGGAAGGTAAAATCTCCACCGTCTCCCCCGTTTCAATGCTGCCGCTGAGGAGAGTTCCCGTTATAACCGTGCCAAAACCAGCCACGCTAAAAACCCGGTCCACGGGCATCCTGAAGGGAGCATCCTCCCTCCTGGAAGGCACTTCTTCCGCCATCTTCTCCAGTAAACCCTTTAATTCCTCGATCCCCCTTCCATCAACCACAGAAACCCGGTGAAGGGGAGCCTCTTCCAGGAAAGTTCCTTCAAATTCCTCCCGGATTTCCTCCTGGACTAACTCCAGCCACTCTTCTTCCACCAGGTCAATCTTAGTAATAACTATGATTCCCTTTTTTATTTCCAGCAGCTGAAGGATTTGCAGGTGCTCCCTGGTTTGGGGCATAACCCCTTCCGTGGCATCCACCACCAAAACTACCAGGTCAATGCCCCCGATTCCGGCCAGCATGTTGTGGATAAATTTTTCGTGGCCGGGGACATCAACAACCCCCGCCAGCCTGCCGCTGGGTAATTTAAAGGGGGCAAATCCTAAATCTATTGAAATGCCCCGTTCCTTTTCCTCCCTCAAGCGATCGGTCTCCTGACCCGTCAGGGCCTTTATAAGCATGGTTTTACCGTGGTCCACATGACCGGCGGTTCCAATAATAATGGACTTCATTTAAAAATCTCCTTTTCCCTATACCTTCTTAATTACCCGCACCAGGCTATCCCGGAGCAAGTGTATTTCTTCTTCACTTACCGTCCTCAGGTCAACCAGCACCTGGTTTTTTTGTATACGGGCTATAACAGGAATTTCTTCCTCCCGAAGGCGTTCAATAACTTCCAGGGTAGACATCTTATAAGGTTGGAGAGAAACCAGCTTGGTAGGAATCTCCTCCCGGGGTAAAGCTCCCCCTCCTACCTGGGAAAAACCATCTGCCACCTTTATTTGAGCCTTCCCCCTTAACTGCTCCTTAAGGTAAGAAACCATATTGAAGGCCCGGGCTTCCAAAACCGTCAGGGGTAAGGTTAACATCCTCAGGGTAGGTATATCCTTAACCGCATCTTCTTCATTCAAATAAAGCTGTAGGGTAGCCTCCAAAGCTGCCAGGGTCATTTTATCTATCCTGAGGGCCCTGGCCAGCTGGTTTTTCTTAATTTTTTCCGTAAAGTCCTTTTTCCCCACAATTATTCCCGCCTGGGGGCCTCCCAGGAGCTTATCACCACTGAAGGTAACCAGGTCCAGGCCTTCCCGGATGCTTTCAGGAACAGTAGGCTCCCCCTCCAGTCCGTACTCTTTTAAATCAACAAAAACCCCGCTGCCCAGGTCTTCCACCACCGGCAGGTCATATTTTTGCCCCAGGCCTGCCAGTTCAAAACCGCTGACCTGGGAGGTGAAACCAATCACCTGGTAGTTACTGGTATGAACTTTTAAAATCATGCCCGTATTTTCCCCTATGGCCTCCTCATAATCCCGGTAATGGGTCTTATTGGTGGTCCCCACCTCAACCAGGTAAGCCCCACTCTGGGCCATAACCTGGGGAACCCTAAAGGAACCGCCGATTTCTACCAGCTGCGCCCGGGAAATAACAACCTCCCGGTCTTTGGCCAGGGTGTTTAATACCAGGAGCACAGCAGCAGCATTGTTATTTACCACCAGGGCACCCTCTGCTCCCGTCAGGTGGCAGAGTAGATCCTCCACGTGCATGTGGCGGGAACCCCTTTCTCCCGTATCCAGGTCATATTCCAGGTTTGAGTAATGGCGGGTCACATCTTTAACGGCTTCCACGGCTTTTTCTGCCAGGAGGGAACGGCCCAAATTGGTGTGAAGAACAATGCCCGTGGCATTGATTACATTCCTCAGCTTCGGCCGGAGGGTTTCCTTTACCTTTTCTGCCGTCAAACGGGCAATGCTATCTATTTGAAAGTCCATTTTATTTAACTTATCTTCTGAATCCGCCTGTAAAATAAGACCCCGCAATCCATTTACCACGTTCCGGGCCGCATCGTTAATTACCCCCTGGGGATAATCCTTCTGTAAGTTTATCAATATGTCCCTTTGCAAAACCTGGTCCACCCCGGGAAGGGACCTTAGATATTTTTGCCGGATACTATCCTCCATCTATTATCACTCCCATGCAGTCATAAACTAAAATTAAAAGCACTCCAAGCGCTTTCCTGTAAAAGGCGGTAGTAGATGGCAATCCAATCCACCCAATATTACAATTATATCAACACTCCCGGGTCCACGCAAGTCACACAATCCCCGGCTCCCCTAAAGGAAAAGACCCCGGTTTAGGGGGCCTTTATCACGTAATTATAAATTTTTGTCCTTTCATTGTAATATGACTTAAAGCCTTTCGGACAGTTTATCCACCGTTGTCACCCGGCCTTTCAATCATATAATTACTCTTTGGACTTGAAATCCTTGATCCATTCTTCCAGTTCTCGAGCGGCCAGGTCCCGACCACCAATGCCAAAGGCAACTACTGCCGTAAGGGCTATAGCCCCCAGGAGTATACCAAAGCCGATGATTATGATTTCCTCAGCTACTCCCATCTGGCTGAGAGCCATAAAACCTGCCAGGACAATAATGGCTACCTTGGCCAGTCGAGCCAGGAGATTAGACTGGGGGCCACCACTGGCCAGCACCGTTTCATGGGCCACCCCGGCCAGGTAAAGACCTATGCCAAAGATAACCACACCCACAGCAACCTGGGCCAGTATTACCAGCAAGCTGCTGATTAAATCAGCTACCATGGCAAACCCCAGCAATCCTGAAGCCTCAATAGCAGCAAAAAGCATTACGGCCACCAGGACAAGGTAACCTACTATTTCCGAAGGTGACTTTTTACCTTCCATGGAAACCTGGGAAAGTCCCACCTTGCTCAGGATGTTGTTAAACCCAGCAGCAGCCAGGATATTGGTAACCAGAGCTGCCAGTATTTTACCTAACAGGTATGCAATACCCAGGACCAGGGCCGCCGCCAGAATTGCCGGCAGGGCTCCCAGTATCATATCCAGCATATTGCTGGCCGGAACCGTTATTGCTTCCACAGCCAGGGCATTTAAAGCAGCGATAATGGCAAATATAAATACCAGGGCATATACCAGTATACCTACCAGCCCGGAAAGCTTATATTCGCCCATGACTTCAGAAACTCCAGCACTATCACTTATATTGTCAAGACCTACCGCTTCCAGAAAATTTACCACCAAACGCTGGAGAATTCGGGCACCAATCCAACCGATCAGGAGAATAATTGCAGCGCCAAGAATATTGGGAAGGTAACTTAAAATAACTACCAGCATGTCCTGGACAGGGACTAAAAGGCCTTCCAGAGCTAAAGCGCCTAATATGGCCGGCAGGAAAAACAAAAACACCAGCCAGTACACTATGTTGGCCAGGCCCTGAACCAGGGAACCCTTTTTATCTTCCTCCAGTTCTTCTCCCAATCTTTCGTCAATTTTTGCTGCTCCCAGAATTTTAACTATTAACATCTTCAAGAGAGTAGCTAATACCCAGGCTACCAGCAAAAGGACCAGTGCCCCAAATATACGGGGTGCATACTGGAAAATTTCATTGAGAAAACCCGTAAGAGGCTCTGCAATGAAGGTGAGGCCCAGAGACTGGAAAAATGCTACCAGCACAAAAAACATAACCAGGTAGTAGGTTATTTTCCC
>SKLX01000204.1 GCA_007121375.1 Bacillota bacterium
AAATTATTATTTCAAAGCCTACTCCAAGTTCCTCCAAAACATCGGCGGTATCCTTCATTATTGGCAGGTCAGAATCACTTCCCATAACGATACCTGCCCTAACCTTTTTTTCATCCATTTATTTATCACCTCCATAAAATTTGCAAAAACAAATGACCTATAATACTACTCCCACTCAATGGTAGAGGGGGGCTTGGCGGTCATATCATAAACAAACCTGTTAGCCAGGGGGACTTCATTAACTATACGGGAAGATATCCTCTCCAGCACTTCATAGGGAATCCTAACCCAGTCAGCGGTCATGCCATCATGGCTGTGAATTGCCCTCATGGCCACCGTATGGCAGTAGGTGCGTTTATCCCCCATTACTCCTACACTCATTATATTGGGAAGTACCGCAAAGTACTGCCATATTTCCCTATCCAAACCCGCCCTACTTATTTCTTCTCTAACTATGGCATCCGCTTCCCGGAGGACCTCCAGTTTTTCCCTGGTAAGCTCCCCCAGGCAGCGGACAGCCAGACCAGGACCGGGGAAAGGTTGACGCCAAATAAGATCCTCTGGCATTTCCAGCTCCTGTCCTACCTTCCGCACCTCGTCCTTAAAAAGCTGGTTCAGGGGCTCAATAAGTTTTAATTCCATATCTTCGGGTAGTCCCCCCACATTGTGGTGGGACTTGATTACCGCTGCCGTAGCAGTGCCGCTTTCTATGACATCGGGATAGAGGGTGCCCTGTACCAGGAACTTTAAATTACCTATTTTTTTAGCTTCTTCTTCAAAGATATAAATAAACTCGTTTCCAATAATTTTTCTTTTTTCTTCAGGATCGGTAATACCCTCCAGCCGGGAAAGAAACCTCTCCTGTGCATTTATTAACGTAACCTGAAGCTGGAATTTTTCCTTAAAAGTTTTCATTACTTCATAAGCTTCTCCCTTACGCAAAAGGCCGTGATCCACAAAAATACAGTGGAGCCTATCCCCTATGGCCCTGTGAACCAAAAGGGCAGCTACGGAAGAATCCACGCCACCGCTTAAGGCACAAACCACTTTTTCTTTCGGCCCCACCGCTTCCTGGATAAGTTTTATGGAGCTTTGCACGAAGGACTCCATGGTCCAGGTCCCATTAAAACCACATATTTTATATAGAAAGTTTTTAAGAATATCCGCTCCCAGCTCCGTATGCACTACTTCCGGGTGAAACTGCACAGCATATTTCTTTTCCTTTTCATTTTCCATGGCTGCCACGGGAGAATTATCCGTATAGGCCATTATTTTAAAACCTTCAGGAGGGGCAGTAACATAATCCCCGTGGCTCATCCAGGAAACAATTTCTGAAGGAACCCCTTCAAATATACCTTCCTTTTTTTTAACTTTTAAAGGAGTCTTGCCAAATTCTGCTCTTTTAGCGGGAGTTACTTCTCCTCCCAGTTCCCGGGCCATAAGCTGCATCCCATAACATATACCCAGCATTGGTAGTTTCATTTTAAAAACTTCTGGATCACAGTATGGTGCATCTTCTTCATATACGCTCCCCGAACCACCCGATAAAATAAGGGCACCAGGGTTTAATGATTTTAATTCTTCCATGGAAGCATTGTAAGGAAGAATCTCACAAAACACCTTCATTTCCCGGATTCTGCGAGCAATTAACTGGGTGTACTGGCCACCAAAATCAAGAATAACAACTTTTTCTTCAACCACCAAAATATACACTCCCTTCCCTGAAAACTTATAATAAAATATCCTTAAAAAGAAAATTAAACCCTGAGTATAAGAAAAAGAAAGCCATAGCCACCAGGAAAACTCCACAACCCCCCGTAATTCCCCGGTATGCCCGGGAAGAAAGTTTACTGCTCCCGGCATATACCAACCAGGAGGCAAAGGTATACCAGATATAGTCTGCAGAAATGTGACCCAGAAAGAAAAATACAATCCCTGCCAGGCCGTACTCCATGGCAATGACTACATAACCTGCTCCTATAGTCCCCCACCAGATAAGAAAATAAGGATTGGATAAACTAACAACAGCCCCCGCCAGTATTGGATTCAGGCTTTCACTCTGGTTTTCTGTTTTCAGGCTAAGCTGCCCCTCTCCTGACCAAAACTCCTTGATCATGCCCCAACCCATCCAAAGGAGAACAGCACCTCCCAGGAAGCCAAAAGTGCCTCCTACCAGGGCATTATTTAAGTAGTAGCTGAGCCCATATACCAGGCCTATCGTAAGTCCCAGTTCCAAAATAGCATGTCCGGTAATAAGGAGAGGGCCTGCCTCAATTCCTCTCCTTAGGGTTTCATTAACAGTTACCGAAAGAAGAGGGCCCGGAACCACTGCTCCAGAAAATCCAACCATAAGGGCAGTAAAAAATATTAATATCAGATCCATTTTTCTGGCCTCCCAGCCTTACCTTAGCCTAACCCGGCAGCCCTGCCGCGAACTATTCCCCTGATCTCTTTATGGATTTTTACTACCTCCTCTATATCCCCTTCCTTTTTCCCCACCAGCCAGTGGTAAAAGGGACCTTCTTTAGAGGGTGAAGGAAGTTCTCTTTTAATAACAGCCTGCCTTACTCTTTCCCTTCCACCTTCAATCCACAGGTCTAAAAGGATTTTTAAATTCCTCATATCCGTGGTAGCCAGGGAACAGGTTCCATAAGAAAGGGCATAAATGTTGCCATTAAAAACTGCCGCCAGGCCTCCCCCTGCCTCCACGGCTTTTAACATTTGAAAATCTGTAATGCTGTCCCCTACCACTGCTATTTCATCCAGGTAAGCGCCGTGGCGCTGCAAAATCTCTTCCACAGCCCTGAGCTTTCTTCTTCCCCCCATAACCTTCACTTCAGAAAAAATTTTCCCCAGCTGACTTTTTTGAAGATCTTCCCAGAAGAATTTATCCAGGTATTTTTTAATTTCCCCGTCCTTTTCACCCGATTCCAGGTCCTCCAGATAAAGATTATCCAAAATATATTTTTCCACTTTTTTGAGGAGAGAAAAATCTTCCCTGCCTAACCGGGCATGATATTGGTTCAGGGGTAGTTCTGTACAAAAAATCATCTGGTCTTCCCCTTCTTTTACTGGCACTCCCAGGCGATCTCCAATAACATGGGCATGCTGCCGGTAAGAAGTAGAAATTATATGAACCAGCCATCCTTGCTCCTTCAAGTCCTGGATAAGATCCCTGGCCCCTTCCACCAGGCCTGCTCCTGCTGAAACCCGGGACAGGTCTTCTTCCTTTATATTATGACACAGGAGAAAAGGAACTATCAGGGAAAGGGTATCTCCCGGTTCGTACCCCTCTTTACCCTCCAGGGCTAAAAGATCATCATACCTGCTTATTACTGAAAAAATTTTATCCCCCTCCTCAATTAAAGCCATGGACTCAAAGGCATGATCCATGGGAGAAAGGGGACCCTCCAGGTCAAAAGCAATTATCTGCCTCATCATTTAACCTCCTACTTTCTTATTAATCATCTCTGTTAGATCGTAACCTTCTTCCAGCAATCTTCCTTCAGAATTAAAAATTTTATGATCCTTAATTTTGACTCTACCTTCTGCAAAAACCTTAAGAGTATAGCTTATAAGGGGAAATTCCCTGACCAGCCCCTTTTCCCTGATCCGGTGAAAGAGGGAGGTATTCTCCACCGCCTTCACGCCCCTCTCTAAAATGCCTGGATCTTTCCTTTCCATCTCCTGGATCTCTTCCCATTGGGAAGAAAAAATGCCGTTTTTAATCTTAAAAACACAGTAGGTCACAGGAGGCCCCTCATCTAACTCCGGGGTTACCAGGTGCATCATTGCACCTGTCTCCAATGACCTGCTTTTAATAAGCTGCCATATTACTTCCTGCCAGGATCCCTTGGGACCACCAGGCCTGGCGGGATGTAAATTTATCATGGGATAATTTTGACACATTTCCTCTCCCACCACCAGCATATAACCGGCCAGAACAATTAAGTCACAGGAGTAGGAAGATATAAGTTTCATAACCTCTCGGTCGTAGGAAAGGCGCCACTCCTCCAGGTTTTCCTTCCTGAGACCGGGCCTGAACTTGCTGGAGGAAAAACACACCAGGGGAATCTCTTTTTCCTGGACCTCCTGGATAAAAAGGTCACTTTCCCGGCCTTCGCCTCTTTCCCGGGAACAAAAAACAAAAGAAATCCTACTTTGGGGAATATTCCCTTCCTCTATATCTTTATAAACAGTATTTAACAGGTCTCTTGCCGCCTTATCCCTGCCGGTAGAAAACCAACCAATTTTGAAATCAGCCATTTTATCCCACCTTTATAACTTCACCATAAAGGGGAAGAATAATTACAAATTCTTTATTGATGGATACCTGTCTCGACCCACACCCGTCACGCTATGAGCTGCCAGGGCAACTCCTTCCTGAACACTTTCTTCTATAGTTTTCTTTTGAAGAATGAAAAAAATAAACCCGGCGGCAAAAACATCCCCGGCTCCCGTAGTATCCACCACGGGAACCTGGGGAGAGGGGACATAAAATTCTCCATCCTCATGCACTACAAAAACCCCTGCTTCTCCCAGAGTGCAAAGAACCACCTCCGGCCCCAGGCTTAAAAGCTTCCTGCTTCCTTCCTCATAGGATAAACCTGTCAACAGCTCTACTTCTTTTTTTTCAGGAAAAAAGTAGTTGGTTCTTCTAAGAAGAGGCATTATTCCTTCCAGGCCCCGGTGAGCATAAAGCATCCCCGGGTCAACGCTAACCCTTGTTTCCGGGGCCAATTCTTCTATCAGGCGACATTGAGCTTCAAAGGGCTTATCCCCACAGAATGAAGTCAGGTGAATCCAGTTTGCTTTCTTATATATTATAGACAGGGGAATTTCTTCGTAGTGGAGAGTATCATTGGCATTGGGAATTATAACTAGAGACCTGTCTTTACTTCTGCCTAAAAGAAGGGTAATACATAATCCCGTTTTACCTTCCCGTATTATTTCCTCCCTTTCAACTTCCTCCAGGGATTCCAGTAGAAAATCTCCTTCTTCATCCCTTCCTATTTTACCTATAAAAGCACAGGAATTACCCATCCTGGATAAAGCTACCGTGGTATTGGCAGCCGAACCTCCTCCATACTTGCCTTCTAAAAAAGCTTCTTTATTTAATAGTTCCAGGAGACGGTCACCTTCTTCCCCTTTTGCGTAATATTCATAACCAGGTTTATAGGGAAGTCTTTCCACCAGTTGGGGAGGTACCCGGTATATTAAATCTACATTTAATGCACCAAACCCATATATAATCCCGTCAGCCATTCCGGACAAAAAAGCCTCCTTACTTTAGAAGCAGGTCATAATGTTCAATATTACGGTCAGCAAGTGACTGAATATTTTCTAACTCTGTCCTGCACTCTTCTGTACCCTTAAACAGGTGGGAAAACCTTCTTTGCAGTTTTAAGTATTCATCAACTTTTTTAACTTCCTTAATTTTTCGCACGGAAGCAAGCTCTCCATTTTCATATTCTACCAGGGGGAGTAATCCCGTTTCCACCACAAGCCGGCCAATTTTATAGGTATATTTTGTTTCATGACGCCATCCTAAGGGGCAGGGAACAAATATTTGCAGGTACTTGGGCCCTTTAATATCAAGGGCTTTTTTTACCTTCCGGCGAAGGTCCCGGGGAAAACCCACAGAAGCAGTAGCAACGTAGGGGATATGGTGAGCCGCCGCAATTTTAATCATATCCTTCTCCCGGTGGGGGTTCCCCATAGAGCATTCTCCCGGGGGACTGGTGGTAGTGCTGGCACAGTAAGGAGTTAAACTGCTCCTTTGCACCCCGGTATTCATGTAGGCACTGTTATCATAACAAACATAAAGGACATCGTGTCCCCTCTCCCACATTCCAGACAGGGCCTGGAGGCCTATATCTGCTGTGCCTCCGTCTCCGGCCTGGGCTATAACTTTAACCCTATCAAGCTTACCTGTATGTTTAAGGGCAGCTTCAATGCCAGCGGCCACAGCTGCTGTATTTTCAAAAAGGGAATGAATCCAGGGAACTTCCCAGGAAGAAGTGGGAAGAAGGGAGGTAGACACTTCAAGACAACCCGTTGCATTAGAAATTATTGTTTCCGGGCCTGCTTCATCAATTACTATACGAGCTGCTATTGACTGACCGCATCCTGCACACATGGCATGACCCGGTGCTAATAAATGCTTTTCCATTCCTCAACCCCCTTTCTTTATTTTAAATCAAGTATATTTCCTTGCTCCTATTAAGAATTCTCTATTCAGGTTAATAAATTCACAGGGAACTTCACCCCAGTCCAGTTTATCATACATATCCCTTATGTTGTCCCTGGTGATATCCCTCTGGCCCAGACCTCCAATAAATCCACTTATTTTAGGGAATTTATCTTTACCATGGAACAGAGCTTTTATTTCCGTATACATGGGACCCCAACTTCCCAAAGAAATGGCTCTATCTAAAACTCCCACGGCGTAAAGGTCTTTCAAAGCATTATAAATAGCTTCTGCCGGAAAAGGACGGTAGGAAATTATCTTCAACATTCCTACTTTCTGCCCCTCAGCCCTCATTTCATCTACTACATCCTTTACGGTTCCCGCTACCGACCCCCTGGTTACCAGGACCTTTTCCGCATCTTCCATGTAGTACTCCTCAATAAATATTTTTATATCCCTGTTGAAAGCTTTATTAAAATCTTTTTTCAGTTCCGGCATGATAACCAGGCATTCTTTCATAGTCTCCTGGATGGCGTACCGGGTTTCCATGTAAAAGCGGGCATCCGCTACTATACCCATGCTTAAGGGCTTAAAAGGGTCAAGTTTTTCTATTAGTTCCAGAGGAGGTAAAAATTCATCTACCTGGTCCTGCTCTGGCAAATCCACAGATTCATAAGCATGGGTCAAAACAAAACCATCCATACAAACCATAACGGGTAAAAGAATCCGGGGGTCTTCTGCCAGTCGATAGGCAAAGAGGTGTAAATCAACCACCTCCTGAATATTTTCGGCGTAAAGCTGGATTACCCCGGAGTCTCTCAAGGCTTCCGAGTCCTGATGGTCATTCCAGATGCTCAAGGGTGCAGATACCGCCCGGTTGGCACAGGTTAGCACCAGGGGAAGCCTGAGCCCTGCTATGTTATATAAAACCTCCCCCATGAGGAGCAACCCCTGGGAACTGCTGGCGGTATAAGCCCTTACTCCTGCTGCCAGGCTTCCTAAAACCACAGAAGCAGCAGAATGTTCACTTTCTACATTTATAAATTCTGTTTTCAACTGGCTGCTTGCTGTTAATGAAGCCAGCTCTTCTACAATATGGGTCTGGGGCGTAATAGGATAAGCGGAAATGACCCCCGGCCGGCAGAGTTTGACTGCCCGGGCTACTGCTATAGAGCCTTCAAGGTATTCCCTCATATTATTTCCTCCTCTTCTACCATGAGTATATCCTTTTTGGGACACTCTTCTGCACAGATTCCACAGCCCTTGCAGTAATTATAATCACAATAGTAAGTTTTTTTCCTTTTACCGTCTATTACCCCTTCCGGGCATATCAAGGCACATAAACCACACCCGATACAATTTTTCCTTAAAAATTTAGGTTTTGTCCCCATGCGCCAGGAACCCGTTTCATTACCCCTGGTAGTGCCGGGTTTAGAAGTTATCTTAACAAACATTTTCTTCCTCCCTTTCATAACACGGTATTTAATAATTACAGGACATAAAATCAAGAATACTTCTTAATATAATAGTTAAAGCCTTCTTCCAGGGCTTTTTTATTGGCAGTGGCAATTTCTCCTGAAAATTTCTCATCAATAGCTTTACATAAACTTTCTAAAGAAACTTCCTCCACCCCGGCAGCAAAAGCTCCCAGGAGCACCGTGTTACCCATGGTTCTTCCAAATATATCATAAGATATCTCATCTGCCGGTATGGTATAAACATTTATCCCCTGCACCTGAGGGGTTGGCATCTTTCCTGGCTGATTTATAAAGGCTGTCCCCCCCGGTTTGATATCTTCAAATATGTTAAAACCCCTCATCAAAGTGTAATCTACAACCATGATATAATCGGGTTCATATATCTGACTCCTCAACCTGATTTCTTTGTCACTAATCCTTACAAAACTATTCATGGGGGCTCCCATCCGGGCAGCTCCAAAATGGGGAAAAGCAAGGGCGTACTTCCCCTCCAAAAAAACCGCCATCCCTAAAATGGAGGCAACAGTAATGGCCCCCTGCCCGGCTCTGGCGTGTATGGTTACTTCCTTCAAATATTTCCCCTCCCTCCCTTTAGTATATATAATAATTATATAATAAACCATGACATAAAAGCATATTTTTTTTAATTTGACACTTTAATCCTTATTCCTTCTTTTATAAAAAATCTACTTAAAAAGATTTAGGTCTATCAGAATTCTCCTAAATAAAGATTTACATGTTTTCCTGGTCTTTTAAGGTTTTTTCCTGCCCCAGGCTTGACTTTTTAATTGTGTTAATATAAATTAAGGATAAGTTTTGATAAAATAAGAAGTATTAAGAAAGCAAAGGAGGAATATATGTGATCCCCTATAAAATCCACCTGGAAGAACATGAAATGCCCACTCAATGGTATAACATCCAGGCAGATTTACCGAACCCTTTAAAACCATCCTTAAATCCTCAAACTCAAAAACCTTTGACCCCGGATGATTTATCCGCTATCTTTCCCATGCCCCTTATCCTGCAGGAAGTATCCACAGAAAGATGGATTGACATTCCTGAGGATATTTTAAATGCTTACAAGCTCTGGAGGCCTTCTCCCGTACATAGGGCTTACAACCTGGAAAAGGCATTAAATACTCCTGCTAAAATATATTACAAGCAGGAAGGCGTTAGTCCTGCTGGCAGCCATAAGCCTAATACAGCCATAGCCCAGGCTTACTACAATAAAATATCTGGAATAAAACGCCTGGCCACGGAAACAGGAGCAGGACAGTGGGGCAGCGCTTTGAGCCTGGCCTGCAGTACTTTTGGCCTGGAATGTACCGTATATATGGTAAAAGTAAGCTACTACCAAAAGCCTTACCGGCGTTCTTTGATGGAGGTTTGGGG
Source organism: Bacillota bacterium (assembly GCA_007121375.1). Lineage (GTDB taxonomy): Bacteria > Bacillota > Dethiobacteria > SKNC01 > SKNC01 > SKLX01. Next base: position 9,061 of record SKLX01000204.1, read on the forward strand.
TGCCAATGTAATACCCAGTCCCAGCGACCAGACTAATTCTGGAAGAAATATTCTGGAAAAAGATCCTGACGCTATGGGGAGCCTGGGTTTAGCCATAAGCGAGGCTGTAGAAGATGCTGCAACCAAAGAAGACACAAATTACTCCCTGGGAAGTGTTTTAAACCATGTCCTCCTCCATCAGACTATAATTGGCCTTGAGTCTAAGGCTCAGCTGGACAAGGTTAACGAATACCCTGATGTAGTGGTGGCCTGCTGCGGTGGAGGCAGTAATTTCGGCGGCATAGCCTTTCCCTTCCTTTACGATAAAATAAATGGAAAGGATATAGACATTATTGCCGTTGAACCTGCCGCCTGCCCTACCCTTACCCGGGGTGAATTTACTTATGATTATGGGGATACAGCCAGGCTTACTCCTCTGGTTATGATGTATACCCTGGGACATGATTTTGTGCCTCCGGGGATTCATGCCGGTGGTTTAAGATACCACGGAGAATCTCCCCTGGTAAGCCAGCTGGTAAAAGACAATCTGGTGGAAGCCCGGGCTGTAAATCAGCTGGGATGCTTTGAGGCTGCCCTCCAGTTCACCCGGAATGAAGGCATTCTCCCGGCACCAGAAACTTCCCATGCTATCCGCACTGTTATAGACTTGGCTTTAGAATGTAAGGAAAGCGGGGAAGAAAAGACTATCCTCTTCAACCTCAGCGGCCACGGGCACTTTGACCTGACCGCCTATGACGATTACCTGGCGGGTAAACTTAAAGATTATGAGTACCCCGAGGAGGAAATTAAAAAATCCCTCCAGGATCTTCCCAAAATAAATCTTTAAATAACTTGAATAAAAAAGAGACAAGATCGGGAAGCTTTCTCCCTGTCCTGTCTCTTTTATATTTAATCTATTTTTATTACATCATGCCGGGCATTCCACCGGGCATTCCGCCGGGCATTCCACCGCCGCCACCTTCTTCGTCAGGCATTTCCGCAACCACTGCTTCTGTGGTCAGGAACATGGCTGCGATGCTGGCAGCATTTTGCATGGCAGAACGGGTAACCTTGGCCGGGTCCACGATACCTGCAACTAACATATCTTCATAGATATCTTTCATGGCATTGTAACCAATACCAGGGTCAGCATTTTTAAGTCTCTCCACTACAATAGAACCTTCAACTCCGGCATTTTCTGCAATCTGGCGAACAGGCTCTTCTAAGGTTCGATGAATGAGCCTGATACCTGTAGCTTCATCTCCAGCAGACTTATCCAACATTTCCTCCAGGGCCTTTTGAGGAGCCAGGTAAGCTACTCCTCCACCGGCGACTATGCCTTCTTCCACAGCTGCCCGGGTAGCAGAAAGGGCATCTTCAACCCGAAGCTTTTTCTCTTTCATTTCAGTTTCTGTGGCTGCCCCAACCTCCAGGACAGCTACACCACCAGCCAGCTTGGCAAGCCTTTCCTGAAGTTTCTCTTTATCAAACTCGGAAGTGGTTTCTTCAATCTGGCTGCGGATTTGCTGGATTCTCTTTTCAATCTCAGCAGTATCCCCTGCGCCATCTACCAGTACTGTTTCTTCTTTGGTAATTCTTACCTGCCTGGCAGAACCAAGCATATCCATATCTATATTCTTAAAGTCAATTCCCAGGTCATCAGAAACTACCTGGGCTCCCGTCAGGATAGCTATGTCCTGGAGCATGGCCTTCCTTCTATCACCAAAACCAGGAGCCTTAACAGATACACAGGTAAAGGTTCCCCTCAGTTTGTTAACTACCAGGGTGGCCAGAGCTTCCCCTTCTACATCTTCAGCAATGAGGAGAAGGGACTTGCCCTGCTGGACAATTTTTTCCAGGAGAGGCAAGATATCGTGGATATTTGATACCTTTTTATCGGTAAGGAGCAGGTAGGGCTCTTCCAGCACTGCTTCCATTTTCTCTGTATCCGTAACCATATAAGGGGATATGTAACCCCGATCAAACTGCATCCCTTCTACCACATTCAAATCCATGGTGAAACCCTTGGACTCTTCTACCGTTATTACTCCGTCTTTACCTACCTTTTCCATGGCTTCAGCAATAAGGTTACCTATTTCTTCATCATCAGCAGAAATAGAAGCAACCTGGGCAATGGCCCCTGTAGTTTCTACAGGCCTGGAAATCTTTTGAATCTCTTCAACCACTTTACTGGTAGCCTTCTCAATACCCTTCTTTAAAACCATGGGATTGGCCCCTGCGGCCACATTTCTTATTCCTTCCCGGATAATCGCCTGGGCTAAAAGGGTAGCGGTAGTGGTACCGTCTCCGGCAATATCCTGGGTCTTGTTGGCAACTTCCTTCACCAGCTGGGCTCCCATATTTTCATAGGGATCTTCCAGCTCTATTTCCCTGGCTATGGTAACCCCATCGTTTGTTATTTGAGGGGAACCAAACTTTTTATCAAGAACCACGTTACGGCCCTTGGGACCCAGGGTTACTTTAACCGTATCGGCTAATTCATTTACTCCTCTTTCCAGGGCTTTTCGTGCTTCTTCACTATATAAAATTTCTTTTGCCATGTTAATTTACCTCCTCTATACTTAGTTATGTTATAGTAATTTAAGTAATTTTTTACTTTTCAATTACAGCCAGAACATCATCTTCCCTTAACAAAAGATATTCTTCTTCACCAAACTTGAAGTCCGTACCGGCATACTTGGACAATACCACCCGATCGCCTACTTTTAAATCAATAGGTAGCTTCTGTCCATTATCCAGAACTTTGCCTGGCCCCACGGCAATAACTTCTGCTTCCTGGGGTCTTTCTTTTGCCTTATCGGGAATCACAATTCCGCCGGCTGTCTTTTCTTCAGCTTCAATTAGCTTAACTACCACTCGGTCTCCTAATGGTTTCAGTTTCATTAATTTACCCTCCTTTAAGATTCTATTTTATATTTTTTTTATTTGTCCTTGTTAGCACTCGCTAAGGGTGAGTGCTAACATTACCGTAAACTATCTTAACTAATAACATTTTTTGAGGCAAATCCCTTGATAAGCAGTTACTGCAAAATAGCTTTGATATTTTCCTTTATTTTCTGTTTTTCTCTTTATTTCATTATTTATCTAATATTAGCTTTTTTCTCCTGTGACATGAAACTATTATATCCTCCTCAAAAAAAAATATACACTCATCTCATTGGAGTGTAATTAAATTAATTAGGGTGGTGATTATTAATGTTTATCCCGTTTTCCTCTAAAAACTCTTTAAGGAGGGGAAGGGTAACTGCAAGGCCGACAATATCCTCGTCTTCCCTGCCCCTTAAAGTACCGTAAACAACAGCTACTACCTGGCCCTCTTCGTTAAAAACAGGACTGCCGCTGTTTCCCTGGTGAATGGGCGCCTCTATTTCCATCACCTGCTCCAGGGGAGTACCTCCCCATCCTCTCCTGTAATCAAGGATTTTCCCCGTTGCCGCTACCCGGGCAAAGCCCAGGGGATTACCCAGTATGAGAACTTCCTCCCCCGGAGAGGGCAGGTTTTTACCCAGGGGGACTGAAGGAAACTCTTCTTCCTCCTGTTCTAAAAATATTAAAGCCAGGTCTTTATGGGGGGATTTTACCCACCGGTAGGCAGGATAAACTCCTTTTTGAAGAAAGGAAACTTTCACTACTTCTGCTCCTTCAACCAGGTGCCTATTAGTAACTATTACTCCTCCTTCATCTATGTTAAATCCCGTCCCCCGGGCTTGTTGAGAAACTCCCTCAACTCTAACCTGCACAACCCCCTGGCGAAGCTCCTGGACCAGGGGATCCCGGGTCAACTCCCTGGACTCCATCAAAAAATCCAGGGAGGGGAGAGAAAAAAGACGAAAAAGATCTCCTAATGCAAACATAAGAAAAGCTGCCGCCACCAAAAAAGCAAAAACTTTTATCAGGGAAGGCCTTCTACCTGGAGAAGGGGGAGGGGATTCTTCTAAATCTTCTTCCCCATACTTCTCATTTAGCTCTTCCATTTCCCTCTCTTCCCTTTCCCTGATTTCCCTATCCTGATCCTTGGGGAAAAAGAAAGTCATAAACAATTACATCTCCCCTCCCTTTTTCTTCCCTTCTAAGATTGACCGCAATCCGTCACCTGTCCCTTCAAGAGTTCCAATGCATGGGGTAGGGCCGGCTCAACAACTTCCAGGCACTCCCTGACAGCTTTAGGGCTGCCCGGTAAATTTATAATCAACGAACCGCCCCGGACACCACAAACTGCCCGGGAAAGCATGGCATGGGGTGTTTTTTTCAAGCTTTCCGCCCTCATGGCCTCCGCCAAACCGGGAACCAGCCGGTCAACTACCTCTAAAGTAGCTTCAGGTGTATTATCCCGGGGGCTCAAGCCTGTGCCGCCGGTAGTAAGGATAAGGTGAGCCTTGGATTGATCTGCAAATACCATTAGTTGCTTTTTTATAGATTCCAAGTCATCGGGCACCATCACATACTCAACCACCTCACCCCCCAGGCCCTTTACAATTTCTTCAATGACTTTACCGCTTTTATCCTCCCGTTCTCCCCGGGATCCTCGATCACTGGCTGTTAAAATGGCTGCCCTGAACATAAAATTCTCCTTTCTTACCCAGGTAACAGATTTACCTGTTAGTATTAGCTGCTTTTCCAGAAAGTTTCTCCTGTGTCCCTGGTATCATATCCACCCAGTTTTTTTACTTCCCTTTTAAAATAATCAGACCGGACTACCTCCAGGAATTTAACTATTATATCTTTATCCAGGAACTCCTG
>SKLX01000039.1 GCA_007121375.1 Bacillota bacterium
ACAGGAGCCAGGTCTTCTTCCTGGTCAAAAAAATTATTTAGTAGATAGTTTTCATCTATTGGGTTGCTTTCCACGGTGAGGAGGGGCATATAAAATATCTGGCGAGGAGGGGAAGCTTTCAGCTCCAGGTTAAAGGCTTCTAAATGTTCCTGGGCCTCCTCCAGTTCCTGGTAGGTGACTACCCGGGAAGGTAAAAGGAGTTTTGTCTCCTTCCACAGGCTGTACCCCAAAAAAATATTAAGGGTAAAAAAAGTCAAAATCAATATATTCTTAGCCTTAGACCATTCCATAGAATTGACCTCCCTTGGGCCTTAAAAAGAGTATAGTCCTTTAATCCCTGGAAAATGCCTCTTTCACAGGTTCTCCCGTGCGAGCATTAAGGTATACCTTGTGTCCTCCATCTATTTCCACTACCCAGGAGGGCTCCACCGGGGAGGAGCCCAAATCTTCAGGCCCCAGGTTATAAGCCAGGTACAGGTTATTTATTCGCCGGGGGGTTTCCCGGGCAAAAAGTTCGGGAAGTTTCTCCACCATCCCCTTCAAAGCCTTTTCAATACTTATGACTTCCCCTTTTTCGCCAGCAGCTTCTACCTGACACAGGTGCCGGTGATAGCTTACCAGGCCCTGCTCATCAAAAGTCAGTTCCATGTTTAAAAACTCCTGGCTCAAGGGTACTCCTCCATGGTAGGCTGCCAGTTCCAGCCGATAAAACTCTTTTTGTTCCAGGTTCACTTTCCCGAATTCGGCTATCCTTAAATCTAGATCCTGGGGCCAGCCCCCGTAAACGGTAACATATTCAAGCCCCCGGCGAAAGGCTTCCCCAGGAGTAAGGGCCTCCCCTTCCTGTTCCTCGATAGGAGCACTGTATTCAATGCTTCCCTGGGAATCTATTCTGAGGCCCTTGCTTCCATCGGTATAAAAGACCCCTTCATCCATCTGCTTAACCTGCCGGACTACGGAAAAATCCACAAAAAAAGCCCGGGCCAGCTGGTCCACATCCATTTCTTCCCTCTGGCAGATTAAGTCAGAAGCTTTTGGAGGGTCCAGGGGCATAAATATATTTTTAGCCGCCAGGTTTTCCTTCAGTTCCTGGTCTTTTTCGATAAGCTCCTCTAGAAAGGAGCCATCAGGGGCTTTCGCTGATTTAATTTCCTCTCCCAGGGAAAGAAAATGATGAGGGCTAAGATCCCATTCCACCTGGTATAAATCCCCCTGGGGAGTTTCCATAAACCCCCGGACACTTTCCTCTTCTTCCAAAAATAGATAAAGCTTTTTTATGGGAGGTACAGAAGGAATTGATTCCTCGTCAGGAAAATATACCTGAGGGGAAAGGGGAAGGTTAAAATAAAAGACCAGAGTGGGATTTAAAATCTCTTTAAAATCTGGCTGGTTTTCCCCTTCTTCCTTACTAAATCTTAAATTTTGGGAATTGGATTCTTTAATTTCCCGGGATAATCCCTCCCAAAGGGAATGGAAAATATCTTTTTTCGGGTTTAACTGGTAGATTTCAAAACCTTCTACCCGGGGGGAGAGTTCTTCTTCCTGGGAATTAATATCTCCATTATGGGCAGTATTATTTTCATCATATTCTTCTTTCCTTTCCTCCTCCCCTTCTTCCTCCGGGGAAAGCACCAATTCAGGCTCCTTTACCAAGGGTTCCACGTAGATTATTTTCTCCGGCAGGAGAAACTCCTCCAGGGGAGGTGCTTCTCCAAAGGAAATTCTCTCGTAAAGGGGGGGCATCATGGCTTCATATTCGGGGGAACCGTACCAGAGGCGATACGTAAGGATAAGGCTGGATACAATGAGGAAACAAAGGGTTGCCGTTTTAAACTTTTCCCACACAAGTTTCCCCTCCTTCTATTTCCCTGACTTCCGAAAAGGGCAGGTTAACCATTACCCGGGTACCTTCCCCGCTTTTGCTTTCTATAGACATTTTTCCTCCATGGGCTTCCACAATCTGACGGGCTATGGAAAGGCCCAGTCCAGTACCTCCGTGGTTTCGGGAGCGGGTTTTATCCACCCGATAGAACCTCTCAAAAATCCGGGGCAAATCTTCAGGGGGTATGCCGCACCCCGTATCTGTCACCACAAGGGCCAGCTGGCCTGATTCTTCCCGGGCTTCCAGGGTTACTTTCCCTCCTTTAGAGGTATACTGGCGGGCATTATTTAAAATGTTTAACAAGACCTGTTTTATCCGGTCCCGGTCCACATAAAGGGAAGGCAGGTCCGGAGGAACATTAATTTTTAAGGATATTGCCTCCTCCTCAAAGTCCACCTGAACCTGGTCCTTTATTTCTTCTATAAAACCTTTTAAGTCTGTCCATTCCTTTTTCCAGGCAATCTGGCGGTGATCCAGCTGGGAGAGGATAAGAAGGTCCTGGACCAACCTGACCATTCTTTCTGTTTCCTTTTCCACTACCCCCAGAAAGTTATCTTTAACTCCTTTATCCTCCATGGCTCCGTTGATAAGAGCTTCCACGTAGCTCTTAATGGAAGTAAGGGGTGTTCTTAGTTCATGGGATACATTGGCCACAAACTCCTGTTGGAGTTCACTCACTTTTCTTTCCCGGGTTATGTCATGGAGAACCAGAAGAACTCCTTCCAGAGAACCTTCCCCGGCATTAAAGGGCGCAAAAAAGGCTTTTAGAATTCTTTCTTCTTCTCCCTGCATCCTAAATTCCCTGATCAGCTGTTCCCCCTTCTCCAGGCACACCCAGTAATCCCGGTCGGGGCAGAGATCCTCCAAAAGTTCCTTCCCCCTCTCCCGGGGGTCATCTTCCTCTGCCAGGCCCAGCATAAATCGGGCGGTAGGGTTAATATGAATGAGCTGGCCCTGGCGGTTGTAAGCCAGGATACCGTCGGTCATATAGTTTAAAATAGATTCTACCTTACTTTTTTCCATGGAAATTTCTTTTAAAGTATCGTCCAGCTGGCAGGTCAAATAATTGAACATCTTGCCCAGCTGGCCTATTTCATCTTCCTCTTTAACGTTTATCTTCTGGTTAAAATCTCCTGAGGCCATAATTTCCGCCTTGGAGGTGATTTCTCTAATAGGCCTGGTTATGGTTTGGGAAAGGGCAAAGCCCAAAACTGCCGTAACAGCCAGAACCAGGAGTCCCCCCGTCAAAAGGATGGTTCTAATATGCTGGAGGGCACTGTCTATTTTTTCCAGGGAGCCAACCAGGTAAACCACCCCAACTACGCTCTGGCCAGATTTAACAGGGAGGGCCAAGTATTTAGCCCTCTGGTTGGTTTCAGGGATCACCCGGAGGTCTTCACTTTTTGTTCCCGTCAAGGCCTGGGTTACCTCCCGATGAACGATCCTCTTTCCCAGCTGATCCGGGTCTTCACTGGTGCTGCTAATTACCCGGCCGTAGCTGTCCAGAACCATTATTTCTGTCCCCTCCTGGTGGCCAAAACCCCTCACCAGATCATGAATATAGCTTTCCGCCTGCTCATCTATCTGGTGCCTACGTAAAAAGCTTGCCAAAAGCTCCCCCTGGGAATCCAGAGTGGAGGAATAATCCTCCAGGTAGTATTCTTCTATCCCCTGAAGGAGAAGCACTCCAAAAAACTGCAGGGCAAAAAGTATCAGAAGGGTATATATGAGAACTATTTTCCAGTGCATACTTTTAAGCATGATCAAGGCCTCCTGAAATAATAACCGATACCCCTCTTGGTCCTTATGTATACGGGATTACCAGGATCATCCTCTATCTTTTCCCTGAGCCTTCTTACGGTAACATCTACCGTTCTTTCATCCCCGTAATAATCGTAGCCCCACACCTGGGATAGGAGCTTTTTACGGGAAATAACGTATCCTGCGTTTTGAATCAGGTAGGCAAGAAGGGCAAATTCCCGGTAAGTGAGCTCCATTACCCTGTTGCCCTTTCTTACCTCCACCTTGCCCTGATCTACT
>SKLX01000015.1 GCA_007121375.1 Bacillota bacterium
ACTTTGTAAATGGGGTTTTGAGGGGGTTTTTGAGGAAAAGGGAAGGCTTGAAATTTCCCGTTAAAGAAAAAAACCCTTTAAAATACCTTTCTCTCAAATATTCTTTCCCTTCCTGGATGGTGGAAAGGTGGGCTATTCGCTTTGGTTTTACAGAGTGCCAGGATATCCTTAGGAATAACAATAACCGGGCTCCTCTAACGGTAAGGGTAAATACTATAAAAATTCAAAGGAATAAGCTTATAGAAGCCCTGGAAAATGAAGGGGTAGAAGCTGAAGAGGGGATTATTCCCGAATCTTTAATATTAAAAAGAGTAAAGTCTTTATCCAGCCTGGAATCTTATAAGAAAGGTTTATTTCAGGTCCAGAGTCAGAGTTCCATGTTAGTGTCCCGGCTTTTAGACCCCCGTCCGGGAGAAATAATACTGGACAGCTGCAGTGCACCGGGAGGAAAGGCTGCTCATATAGCCCAGCTGATGGATAACAGGGGAAGGGTTGTTTCCAGGGATATTTATCCCCACAAGGTAAAGCTTATTGAAAAAAATGCTTCTCGCTTGGGTATAAATATCCTGGACCCTGAAGTGGGGGATTCACGAAAACTTCCATCTTCTTTTTGTGGTATTTTTGATAGAGTGTTGGTAGATGCTCCCTGTTCTGGCTTAGGAATTATTAGAAGAAAACCTGATTTAAAATGGAAAAGAAATCCTGAAGATATTAAGGAACTTTCCTGTCTTCAGGCAAGCCTCTTGAGGGAGGCTGCTAAGACCCTGAAGCCGGGAGGGACCCTTCTCTATTCCCTTTGCACCAATGAACCCGAAGAAACAGAAGAAGTCTTTCAGGAGTTTTGCCAGGATAATGACAATTTTTATCCTTCAGATCTGTCTGTTTTTTTACCTGAACAATTAGAGATAGAAGGGGGGGAGAAGGGGTATTTAAATCTCTTTCCCCACCGCCATGGCTTAGACGGGTTTTTTATAGCCCGGTGGATAAAAGAAAGGTAGCTACTATTATTTTAAGGAGAAAATAAATTTGGGTAATAAAAAGAATTTGCTGGGGTTAAAGGAAGAAGAACTCATTGATTTTTTTTCTAGCCTGGGGGAGAAAAAGTACCGGGCTCATCAGCTAATGGACTGGATTTATAAAAAAGGTGTCTTTTCTTTTTATGAAATGACAAATTTCCCCTTGGATTTAAGGGAAAAATTAAATAAAATAGCCTATATACAGGAACTTCATCTGGTGGCCCAAAAGACTTCCCGGGAAGATAATGTAACAAAATATTTATTTGAGCTGGAGGACCAGGAAAGAATTGAATCAGTAGTCATGGAATATAGCCACGGCTTTACAGCATGTATTTCTTCCCAGGTTGGATGTAGAATGGGGTGCATTTTTTGTGCTTCTGGAAAGGGTGGATTGGCAAGAAGTTTGAGCTCGGCAGAAATGATGGCCCAGGTTTTGTTTTTACGCAAAGATCTTGAAAGACATGGAAAATTTTTATCGGGAATTGTTCTTATGGGTATGGGAGAACCCCTGGAGAACTTTCAGGCTGTTATTGATTTCCTGTACCTGTTAAGTTCTCCCCAGGCTGTGAATATGAGCTTGAGGCACGTTACCCTTTCAACCTGCGGCATTGTCCCCAGGATTTTGCAACTGGCCCAATTAAAACTGCCCTTAACCTTATCTGTATCTTTAAACGCTCCTGTCAATTCCCTCAGGGAAAAAATCATGCCGGTAAATCGTTCTTATCCTCTGGAGAAGCTTTTGGAAGCCTGTAAAGTTTATGAAAAAGAGACGGGAACCAGAATAACCTTTGATTATATACTCATAGGTAATTTAAACAGCAAGAAGGGTTATGCTCATATCCTGGCGAATTTAATAAAAAATATTAATTGCCATGTTAATCTCATTCCCTTTAATCCTGTAAAGGGCCTGGAATATAAGTCTCCTGACCCGGAAGAAGTGAATAGTTTTAAAGAAGCTCTTGAAAGGGCGGGGATACCTGTAACTGTCAGAAGGACCTTAGGAAGGGATATTGACGCGGCTTGCGGCCAACTTAGAAGAAGGAAAAACATTAGTTAAAGGCGGGGCCAAAAATGCTGGTAAAAGGCAAAACTGATGTAGGACAGGAAAGGCAAAAAAACGAAGATTCTTTCATTATCATAGATCATGATAAAGGCATTGGTCTTTTTGCTGTTGCCGATGGCATGGGAGGTCACCGGGGAGGAGAGGTGGCCAGTGGCCTGGCTGTTGAAATGTTAAAGGATCTTTATCATAAACATAAGGATGAATTTTTGGAATCCTTTCCCGGAAGAGGAAAAGATCTCATAACAAAAATTTTTTTCCAGGCAAATGAAAAGATTTGGCAAGAATCATTAATCAAACCAGAACTGGAAGGTATGGGAACTACCCTTACCGCTGCCTTTTTAATTAATGAACACCTGGTGATCGGTCATGTAGGGGACAGCAGGGCCTATAAAATAAGGGCTGAAGGAATATGGCAGCTTACAGAAGATCATACTTATGTTCAAAGATTAATTAAAGAAAAAAAGATTCTCCCCGGGGAAGAAGAAAATCACCCCCAACGAAATTTGCTCACCCGGGCCCTGGGGACTAATAAAACAGTAGAAGTTGATGTTTATTTTTATCCTCTCAAAAAGGGAGATTTTATTTTACTATGCACTGATGGGCTTACCAGGACTATTTCCGATGAAGAAATAAAAAATTTAGTTCTTTTCGCAAATTCTCCCGGAGAGGCTGTAGATGAACTGATAAAAGGGGCAAATAAACGGGGAAGCCCCGACAATGTTACTGCTTTACTGGTAAGTATGACTTAACAGTTGGCTCACGGTTATTGTTAACAAGCTAAGAGGTGAAACCATGATAGGAAAGACCTTTGCCAATCGTTATAAAATTGAAGAAAAAATTGGAGACGGCGGCATGGCTGTTGTTTATAAAGGTCATGATATGCTGTTAAACCGTGCCGTTACCTTAAAAATTCTGCGGTCTCAATTTGTTATGGATGAAAGTTTTGTCCAGCGTTTCCGTAGAGAGGCTCAGGCGGCAGCCAGCTTATCTCACCCCAATGTGGTAAATATATATGATGTAGGGGAAGAAGATGATGTTTATTATATTGTAATGGAGTATATTAAGGGGAAAACCCTTAAAGAACTGATAAAAGATAAAGGTAGGCTTCCTGCCGAGGAAGCAGCAGATATTGCTAGGCAGATTTGTGAGGCATTGGTTCATGCTCATAGTAATAAAATAATTCACCGGGATATTAAACCCCATAATATTTTAATCACATATGAGGGAAGGGCAAAAGTTACTGACTTTGGCATTGCCAGGGCTGTTACTGCTGCTACCATGACCTATGACAATAATATTGTCATGGGATCCGTTCATTATTTTGCCCCCGAGCAGGCCCGGGGTGGCCTGGCAGAAGAAAAGGCGGATCTATATTCCCTGGGAATAGTTCTTTACGAGATGCTCACGGGGGAAGTGCCTTTTTCCGGTGATTCTCCTGTATCCATAGCTTTAAAACATATTCAGGAAAACATCAAGTCTCCTCTGAAAATAAATTCTGAGGTCTCACCTGAACTGGAAACAATTATTTTGAAAGCAACTCAAAAGGATTTAACCCTTCGGTACCAAAGTGCCGGGGATATGTTAAAGGATTTGAAGTCTTTTATTAATAAGGAAAAGGTTAATGTAGGATCTTTTAATAAGCCTACGGTTAACAACATGGATACCCTGGCAGTACCGGTAAGCGAGATAAGAGATAAAGAAAGTTTAAATAATAAGAAAGTTAAAAAAAATAGCCCAAAGGATAATTGGAAATACCGATGGTTGGCAGCAGGTCTGGTGGCATTTTTCTTATTTGTTTTTGTCC
>SKLX01000122.1 GCA_007121375.1 Bacillota bacterium
CAGAGCCCCCTTCCATAACGGCTTCATCCCGGTCATAACCCTCTTCCCGGCGAAGTATATTGATATAGTCCACCAGGACGATGGCATTGTTGACCACAATACCAGCCAGCATGATTACCCCCATGAAGGAGGACACGTTCAGGGTCCTCCCCGTTATAGCCAGGGCCAGGACTACCCCCGTAAAGGTCTGGGGCAGGGAAAACATTATGACAAAGGGGTATAGAAGGGACTCGAACTGGGAGGCCATAACCATGTATACCAGGCAGATGGCCAGGATAAGGGCCAGGGATAATTCCCCAAAGGCTTCCATCATGTCGGCCATCTCTCCTCCATACTCTATCATGTAGCCTGCCGGGAGGTCATAATCAGCCATATCCTCCTGGATATCCTGCATAATGGAACCCAGATCTCGCTGACTAATACCCCCAGTGACGGAGGCCGACCGTACCTGGCCGTCCCTTTCAATCTGGGCCGGGGATATTTCTTCAACTATTTCCGCTACTTCTCCCAGAGCAATGTTCCCGCCTTCGGCAGTTGTTAAGGGAACCTGGGAAAGGGTCCTCTTGCTTTCCCGGGTCATTTCCAGCCCCTTTACCCGGACGTCAATCTCGTCTCCTTCCACCCGGTAACTGGTAACCACCTGGCCCTCCAGGGCATTCCTGACGGCCGAGGATAGCTGGTAAGTGTTAAAGCCCAGGGCAGCAGCCTTTTCCCGGTCCAGCCTCACCTGTAGTTCCGGGCGGCCCTCATCAAAACTGGTTTCCACCTCCCGGGTGCCCTCTACATTCCTTACCACTTCTGCCACGTCATTGGTTATTTCCTCTAAAATCTCCAGGTTGTCTCCTTTAATAATGACATTCAGGGGATCTTCATCGGGGCCCATGCCGGTAGCCATATCCATTTCCCTAACGGTTATTTCCCCACCGGGTATACGGGCCAGCCGGGAACTTAATTCCTCCACCATACTGGAAGTATCTACTGCCCTTTGGGCCGGGTCCACCAGAAGGAGGTTAACGGAGGCCCTTTCCGAAGCCCCACCTTCCATGGCAAACATACCGGCGGATCCCACCTGGGCAAATATGGTTTCCACATCTTCATACTCTCCGGCAATACCTTCAACCTGCCTTACCACTCTGTCCGTTTCCTCCTGGGGGGTACCCCGGGGCATTTCTACATCTATCAATATTTCTCCCATGTCGGCGGCAGGCAAAAATTCCAGGCCTACCAGGGGTACCAAGAGAAAGGTTCCACCAAGGAGGAGGAGGAAGGTAATAACCACCAGTTTGCGTCGATAAAGAGATATCTTCAGGACCTTCCTGTATATCCCCTTTATTCTTTCCAGGAGTTTTTCCACCCTTTTGAAAACACCGTTATTAACGGACTTTTCCTCCACCTTCAAAAACTTGGAGGTGAGGGCGGGTATCACCATCAGGGCTACCGCCAGGGAGGCAAAAAGGGAAAAGGCTACCGTCCAGGCCAGGGAGGAAAAGATTATGCTGGCAATACCTCCCACAAAAACCACGGGGAGAAAGACGGACATGGTGGTCAGGGTAGAGGCGATAATGGCTCCGCTGACCTCTCCGCTTCCTTTATAGGAGGCCTCTATCCGGCTCTCCCCCTGCTGCCGGTATCGGTAAATATTTTCCAGTATCACGATGGAATTATCCACCATCATGCCAATACCCAGGGCTAATCCAGCCATGGTAATCATATTTATGGTAAGGCCCTGGAAGTACATGAGGGTAAAGGTAGCCACTATAGAAATGGGCATGGCCAGGGCTATAATCAGGGTAGACCGGAGGTTTCCCAGAAACAGTAATAAAACCAGGGCAGCCAGGATCCCCCCTATAATGGTCATCTGTGTTATGTTACTGATGGACTGGCGGATAAAATCACTCTGGTCCAGGGCTACCTGAAACTGAACATTTCCCGGAAGCTCCCTTTCCAGGGTTTCCATTTCTTCCCTGACCACATCCACTACCTGGACGGTGTTGGCATCGGCCTGTTTGCGGATAGAAAGGGAAATAGTCGGCTCTCCGTTCATGCGGCTTAAAACTTCCGGTTCCTTGTGGTAGTCCTTGACCTGGGATACATCCCCCAGGAATACGGGACCAGCGGCACTGCTTCCCACCACTACCTTTTCCATTTCCTGCAGGTTTTTAAATTCCCCCGTAGTCCTTACCAGGTATTCCCGGCGGCCTTCCACCAGGTCTCCCCCGGTAAAGTTCATATTTTCTGAACGAAGGACGTCGTTTATCTGCTCCAGGTTAATCTGGTAGGAGGAAAGCTGGTAGGGATCCACCTCCACCAGGACCTCCCGGCTAGGGCCCCCGGTGACATCACACACGGCTACTCCCCTTAACCTTTCCATGCGGTTTTTAATAATATCGTCGGCCAGTTCCTTTAAGGCTACTTCATCCATGTCTCCACTGACCCCTATCTGGAGCACAGGCATCATATCCGGGTCAATCTGGAGAACCATGGGCTCATCGGCATCATCGGGAAGGTAACCCTTCACCATATCAATCTGCTCCCGGAGATACAGGGCAGCAAAATCCATATCCGTTCCCCAGTCAAACATGGCTATAACAGAAGAGTTACCCCGGGAGGAGGTGGAGTAAACGCTATCCAGGTCGTCCACGGTGCTTACCGCCTCCTCCAGGGGGCGGGTAACCATGTTTTCCACTTCGTGGGGACCTGCCCCGGAATAACTGGTGTTAATAAGCATAAGGGGAAGATCCATTTCGGGGTAAAGGTCCACCGTTAAACGGCCGAAGGAAATATATCCCAGGAGAAGGACCATTAACACCAGCATGAGTACGGTAACGGGTCTTTTAATTGCCAGCTTGGAAAAAAACATTTAATAATCCTCCTCCAGGACTTCCACTTCCATGCCGTCGGTCAGGTGGTCCTGCCCCCGCACAATAACAGTATCCTGGGGAGATAAGCCCTCCAGAACTTCTACGTATTCTTCATCCCGAAGGCCCAGGTGAGGCTCTTTAAGAACAGCCCGTCCCTCTTCAACCCCAAAGACCTTTTCTTCACCGTCTATTTCTATGATGGCTTCCAGGGGAACCAGGGGGACTTCTTCCCTTTCTTCTATGGGTATTTCCGCCCGGGCATACATTCCTCCCCGCAGGAGTCCCTCGGGGTTATCTACCGAAACTTTTAAGGGATAGGACCGGGCTCCTTCGGGAGCTACCAGATCTATTTCCTGGATTACACCTTCAAAGGGTTCCAAGCCTACCGCAGGCACATAAACTTCTGCTCTGCTCCCCACTTCTACCCTTCCTACAGCCCCCTCAGGCAGGGCTCCTTCAAAATAAAGGGTTTCTATGTCCACCAGGAGGGTGGCAGGTCTTTCGGGGCTAGCCCTTTCTCCCACCTCCAGGCCTACCCTAGCCACCCGGCCGGAGACGGGGGCGGTAATACGGGTTTTATCATAAAGCTCCTGGGCCCTTTCCAGCCCAACCCGGGCCTGTTCCACCTGAGCTTCGGTGGCTTCCACCGTTTCCCTCCGGGGGCCTTCCTGGGCCATGGACAGGGATGCCCGGGCCTGTTCCACCTGGGCCTCCAGGGACTCAATAGTTTCCTGGCGGGGACCTTCCTCCGCCTGGGAAAGGGCGGCTTTGGCGCTCTGGTAATCACTTCTGGCCATATCCACCTGGAGTTGCGCCTGTTCCAGCTCCTGGGAGGACACATAACCCTCCTGGTAAAGTTCTTCCACCCGCTCCAGTTCCTTTTGGGCCTGGTTGCGGTTCTTTTCTGCCTTGGACAGGCTTTCCCGAAGCTGTTCCAGTTCCTGCTCCCGGGCTCCCGCCCTGGCTTCCGCCAGCTGGGCCTCCGCCTGGCGTAGTGTCTGGCGAAGCTGTTCCA
>SKLX01000021.1 GCA_007121375.1 Bacillota bacterium
CAGTTCTTTAGATGGGGTAGCCATCCCTCAACTGGGAATCGTTATGGTCGATGGAACCGCTCCCCATCTCCTTGACCCCCTGCTGCCTGGGGCCAGGGATGAAATTATTAATCTGGGAGCTTTTTGGGAAGAAGAAATTTTAAAAACATACCAGGAGGAAATTGAAAACCTGCAAGAAATCATTGCCCTTTCCTTTAAAACGGCTTACCATCATTTAAGGGAAGCCAGGGTTGCCCGGGATCAATGGAGTCTTTACCATCAAACTTCTATAAATCACCAGGAAGTTAGAAAAACAATAGAAATTCTTAATGCCAATCTTTTCCATCAGATTCCCTTTAAAGAAAAACAGCCAGAAGAAGAGCACTTCTTTGCCAGCACAATTACCGGAGAAGGCTTTATAAACAAGTATCCCTCCCTCCTGCAAAATTGTCATAATTATTACTTTCTCCTGGGAGAACCCGGGGCAGGTAAATCAAAGGTCTTTCAAGGAATATATGAAACAGCCCGGCAGAGGGGACTAACCATAGAAGCATATCACTGCGGCTTTATCCCGGAAAACCTGGATATGCTTATTTTCCCCGAAATTAATTCCGCCTTAATAAACGGTTCCTATCCCCATAATTTTACTCTTCCTCCTTCCAGCCAGGTAAATAATATATTAATCTTTAACCTGTCCACCAGCATAAATAAAAAAAAGATTGAACCCTGGAAAAAGGATTTGGAAGAAGCCAGGGAGCGCTTTTGGTCCTTAATGGAAAAAGCCATGAAATCAATAGCCAGGGCAAAATTAAACCATCAGCGCCTGGAAAGCTATTATATAAAGGCCCAGGACTTTGAAGCCCTGAATGAACTAACCAAATCCTTGATTGAAAGGATAAGAAAATACCCGGTCCAGATCCATTAAACTAAAAAAGCAGCATAGCTGCTTTTTTAGTTTATATTTCTTCTCTCTTTTCCTCTTCCTTCTCATCTGGTTCTGTTACCAGCTCCTGAAAGACTTCCCCCCGGTGGTCCATTAAAATCCACCGGATTTCCTGCCCTTCTTTCCAAAATTCCTTCTTTTCCACGGTGCCCATGTGGTAGTAATTATCTTTTACATCTACGGCTACCCTTATTTCTACGTTATTTTCAGGCCCTGGTAAGGATTGGACATACTTTACTTTACCGTTTAAAACAAAAATTCCAACCTCCCCCTGGGGATTAAAGGGGTATTCTGGTAATTCCAGCTCATATTCCCGGGCAATTTCTGCCCAACTCTCCTGTTCCAGGGCTAACTCCAAGGAGGGAATAACCTTCTTACGCCCCTGGTCACTGGTAGAAAACTCTACCTGGTTTTCAATCCTGACTTCTTCCATTACTTCCGCCGGTTCCATTCTAAAGTTATCATAAATAGATAGGCTTATGAGAAGAACCAGTAGAAACAGAATCGGAATCATACGCCTGCCCTCTATCACAAAGAGTCTACCTTTTATTTGTACCAACCCCTTTATATATCATTTTTATAATTCATATTCATCCCATGGACAAATATGCAAAAAATATAAAGGGGAATCATAATTATATTAACCTGCCCCAAAGGTAGTCATCTTTAAACTCTTCTATTTTTACCCGGGCAATTTCACCTAACATTTTTGGTTCCGCCGGAACCCTTACCCTCTGGTAGTGACTGCTTAACCCTTCTAAAACCTTTAACTCCCTTTCCTGTTCAAAAAGGACTTCTGCTACTTTACCCAGGAAGGTCCTGCTGTATTCTGCAGCCAGTCTATTTCCCAGGTCCGTCAGCATTTTGCTTCTCCTGTCTTTTTCCTGGGGAGAAAGGAAATCGGTAAACTCATATGCTCCTGTTCCAGGCCGGGGAGAGTACTTGAAAACATGAAGACGGGAAAAAGCCATTTCTTCAACAAACCGGTAAGTATTGTTAAAGCTTTCCTTTCCCTCCCCGGAGAAACCCACCATAACATCTGTTGTCAGGGCCATACCCGGCATAATATACCTTAAATAACTAACCAGCTTAGAATACTCATCAGTGGAATAAAGCCGGTTCATCCTTTTCAAGATATAATCATCACCGCTCTGGAGGGGTATATGAAAATGGTGACAAACCTTATCAGAATCTGCCAGAACTTCTATCAATTCCATGGTAAAGTCCGTTGGTTCCAGAGAACTTAACCTGAATCTGTTCAAAGTTGGAACCCTTTCCAGTTCTTTTATTACTTCGGCTAAAGACATTTCTTCACCTAAATCCTTACCGTATGCCCCCAAGTTCACTCCCGTAAGGACTATCTCCTTTGTTCCAGAAGCCGTGAGCCTTTCCACTTCCTCCACCAGGTCCCCTAACTTCCGGCTGCGAACTCTACCCCGGGCATAGGGAACCAGGCAGTAGGAACAAAAATGCTCACATCCGTCCTCAATCTTTATAAAGGCCCTGGTCCTTCCAGCTTCCTCCAGGGACATTTCTTCGAAGGTAGTCTTTTCATCCAGTTCCTTTACTTTTAGCAGGGGATAAGAGGTCCTTCTCCCTTTAGCCTCCTGGATTAACTCCGGAAGATCCCTTTTACCCTGAGTCCCCACAATTAAATCCACCCCTGGAATTTCCTTTATCTTTTCCCAGGCCAGCTGGGCATAACAACCTGTTACGGCTACTAACCCCCGGGAATTATTTTTATGGGCCCTTCTTATAGCCTGCCTGGACTTCCTATCACTTAAATGGGTAACGGTGCAGGTATTAATTACATATACCTCCGCCTTATTAGAAAAATCCACGATCTCATAGCCCTTTTGGCGAAAAATATTTTTAAGGGCCTCCGTTTCGTACTGATTAACTTTACATCCCAGGGTAAAAAATGCTGCCGTTAATTTATTCATTATATCCACCCAAATCATCCAATTCATAAAGAACTATGGTCAAAGCCGACAGGGCAGCCGTTTCCGCCCTCAATATTCTGGGGCCCAGGGTTGCAGAAAAAGACCCATGACAACGGGCCAGTTCAGCTTCTTCTGAAGTAAATCCCCCTTCAGGACCAACAAAAATCACCAGCTCTTCAAAAGGTTTTGAGTTTTTTAAAATTTCTTTTAAGCTTCCCCTCTTCTCCTGTAACCATAAAAAAAGACACAGGGCTTTCTCCCCCTTTTCAGTTAAAATATCCTCCAGATGGGCTAACTCCCCTATAAAGGGAATCTCATCCCGGTGGGACTGTTGGGCAGCCTCCCGGGCAATTGTGCTCCATCTTTGAATTCTACGGGAGGCCTTTTGGGGGGTAAGGTTAACTACTGTTCTATGGGTAACAAGGGGAATAATTTCTTTTACTCCCAGCTCCGTAGCTTTTTGCACCACCAGGTCCATTTTTTCCCCTTTAACCAGGGACTGGGCCAGAATAACCTTCAGTTCAGGCTCCCTGCTCCCGGCAAGAGTTTCTTTTAAGTCCGCCTCCACCCAATTCTTTCCCAGGCGAGTTATTACACTTAAATAGGAACTTCCCTGGCCATCGGATACTATAATTTCATCCCCTTCCCGAAGCCTTAAAACCTTCTCTATATGGGCCGCCCTATTATCTCGAAGAAAGGCCTTACCCTTTTCTTTATCTAAATCTTGAAGGGGAACAAAAAAACGATGCATCTTTTTATCTCCTCAACTAGAAACTTCATTCTTCCCTTTTCCGGGAAGGCACCTGAAAGCAGCCCAATCTCCATCATGCCTCATTTCTTCCAGGATATAACCAGATTTGCCAAGTCTTTCTTTAATTAAGTCAGTTTTAGAAGATATAATGCCGGTAAGAATTACCCGGGCCTTTTGCTGGCAAATCTTTTTTATTTCTCCCAGGGTATCAATAATTATTTCGGTAGAAATATTAGCCACAATAATATCTCCCCGGGGAAGGTCATTTCTTTCCCTCAAAAAATGAGGCAATTCTCCTTTAAAAATTTTAACCTGTCCTTCTACCGAGTTTCCCCTGCAGTTTTCTTCTGCTACCTCCAAAGCTTTTTCATCATTATCCAGGGCCACAGCCCCTTTGGCTCCCAGCTTAACCGCAGCAATGGAAAGGATGCCCGACCCACATCCCAGGTCATATACCAGGGCTCCCTCCAGGGACTCCCTCGTTAGGAATTCCAGGCACATCCTGGTAGTAGGATGGGTGCCACAGCCAAAGGCCATCCCCGGATCCAGCTTCACCACCCTTTCCCCCTCCCGGGGCTCATAATTAATCCAGGAGGGAATTATGGCCAGGCTGCTGGATATTTTTACAGGATGAAAGTACTCCTTCCAGGATTCTGCCCAATCTTCCTCCTCCACTTTTTCAACGTTAATGAGGAATTCCGCCAGGTCAATACCATGGTGGGGAAGAGTATTTAAAAACTCCTTTAATTTTTTAATTATATAATCTAAATCCTTTTCCTCTATATAAAAGTAGCCCTTGATAGAAACAGAATCCCGGGAATAATCCCGGGAAGAATACATTATGTCTCCCCCCTCCTGAAGGGAAGGGGGGGAAGAATCTTCTATGGTTATTCCGGGAGAGCCTTTACTAATTAAATAATTACCAGCAGCTTCCTGGGCTTCCCGGTTAATTATTATCTCCAGCTGGTACCAATTCATTACCTTCCTCCCCCAAAGGCATTTCTAAACTTCCCAAAAAAGCTCTTGTCCTCAAGGTCGGAAAGGTCTTCTCCCCTCTCCAGGGCAAATTCCTTCAAAATTTCCTTCTGGCGGGAGGTTAATTTCTCGGGAACCTGAACTACTACTTTTACGTGCTGATCACCCCGACCTACTCCCCTTCTAAGCTTATGAATGCCCTTGTTTTTAAGACGGAAGTAGGTATCCGTTTGGGTGCCTTCCGGAACCTTAATCTTGGCCTTTCCATCTAAGGTAGGAACGGTTATTTCACCACCTAAAGCAGCTTTAACAAAGCTTATGGGAACCTCACAGAAAATATCATCCCCCCGCCGCTTAAAAAATTCATGGGGACGGACGTTGATTATTACATACAGATCTCCTGGAGGCCCGCCGTTTGCTCCTGCTTCTCCTTCTCCTGCAACCCGCAAGCGGAAACCATGTTCAACCCCGGCAGGTATATTAACCTGGATGTTTTTAGTTTTTCTTACCCTTTTCTGCCCGTGGCAGCTGTTACAGGGGTTGGGTATGATGGTGCCTGCTCCCCGGCACTGGTCACAGGTTTTTACATTTATAAATCTTCCAAAGGCAGTATTTTGGGTATACCTTACCTCACCCGCCCCTTTACACCGGGGACAGGTTTCTGTGGAGGTGCCCGGTTCTGCACCGCTTCCTCCACAGTGTTCACAATTTTGCAGGGAAGGTACTTCTATAGTAGTTTCTGTTCCAAAGGCTGCCTCTTCAAAGCTTATTTCCAGGTCATAGCGAAGGTCAGAGCCCCTCCGGGGGCCGCGTCTTTGGCGGGAACGAAACCCACCTCCGAAAAAGCTCTCAAAAATATCTTCAAAATCTCCAAATCCGAAATCAGAGCTTTGACCAAAACCACCACCAAAGCCCCCGTTAAAGCCCTGCTCTTCAGCAGCATGCCCAAACCTGTCATACTGAGCACGCCTCTGGGGATCACTTAACACATCATAAGCTTCCTTCACTTCTTTAAATTTATTGGCCGCTTCCTTATCCCCGGAATTAACATCAGGGTGATATTTGCGTGCCAGCTTTCGGTATGCCTTTTTTATTTCCTCAGAAGAAGCTTCTCTATTTAACCCGAGAACTTCATAATAATCCCGCTTAGCCATAAAACTAACTCCTCACTTTACTTGTTTTCTTCGTCCACTTCTTCGTATTCAGCGTCCACTACATCTTCTTCCTGGCTTTCTTCTCCTTCTCCGGGACCGGCACCGGCCTCAGCGCTGGTACCGCTGGCCTCCTGCTCCTGCCTAACCTTTTCATACATCCTGGAGGAAAGGTTATGAAGATGCTTGTTAAGTTCTTCTACCGCATTATTTATAGCTTCTATATCCTCACCCTGGTTGGCTTCCTTAACCTTTTCAATGGCCTTTTCAATTTCCTCCCGTTCCTCCTGGGAGACCTGCTCTTCCAGGTCCTTCAAGGTTTTTTCTGTACTATAAATGGTGGAATCAGCATTGTTTCTGGCTTCAGCCAGTTCTTTTCGCTTCTTGTCCTCTTCCGCTTTCTTTTCTGCTTCTTCAACCATTTTTTCTATTTCATCATCGGATAATCCTGAAGTAGCTTGAATGGTAATGCTTTGCTCCTTACCGGTGCCCAGGTCTTTAGCGGATACGTTAACAATTCCGTTGGCATCTATATCAAAGGAAACTTCAATTTGGGGAACTCCCCGGGGAGCTGGAGGAATACCATCCAGTATGAACCTTCCCAGGGTCTTGTTATCAGCAGCCATGGGCCGTTCTCCCTGGAGAACATGGATTTCTACACTGGTCTGGTTATCCGCTGCCGTAGAAAAAACCTGTTTCTTAGAAGTTGGGATGGTAGTATTTCTTTCTATAAGCTTGGTGTAAACTCCTCCAAGGGTTTCAATACCCAGGGACAGGGGAGTCACATCAAGGAGAAGTACATCCTTAACTTCTCCACCCAAAACTCCTGCCTGAATAGCAGCCCCCAGGGCTACGACCTCATCAGGGTTTACCCCTTTATGAGGGTCCTTTCCTAACAGGTCTTTAATAGCTTTTTGCACGGCTGGAATCCGGGTAGAACCTCCTACCAGAATAATCTTGTCTATCTGGTTAGGCTCCAACCCCGCATCGGAAAGGGCTTGACGGGTAGGGCCCATACTACTTTCAATCAGGTCTGCCGTCAATTCATCAAACTTCGCCCTGGTAATATCATAGTCCAGGTGTTTGGGCCCTTCCTGGGTAGCAGTAATAAAGGGCAGGTTTACATTGGTGGTTGTTACACTGGACAGTTCTATTTTAGCTTTTTCTGCCGCTTCTTTCAACCTCTGCAGGGCCATTTTATCCTGACGCAGGTCAATGCCGTGGTCCTTTTTGAATTGATCTGCCAGGTAGTCAATTAACCTTTCATCAAAATCATCGCCTCCCAGCTTGTTATTACCGCTGGTAGCCTTTACTTCAAAGACTCCTTCTCCCAGTTCCAGGATAGAAACGTCAAAGGTACCGCCCCCCAGGTCAAAAACCAGCACCATCTGGTCTTCTCCCTTATCCAGGCCGTAAGCCAGGGCTGCGGCAGTAGGCTCATTAATTATGCGAAGGACTTCCAGGCCAGCTATTTTACCCGCATCTTTAGTAGCCTGCCGCTGGCTGTCAGAAAAGTAAGCAGGTACCGTAATAACCGCCTGTTCAACCTTTTCCCCCAGGTAGCTTTCTGCATCCTGTTTTAATTTCTGCAATGTCATGGCTGAAATTTCCTGGGGCGTATATTCCTTATCATCTATTTTAACCTTGTAATCAGTGCCCATTTGCCTCTTTACAGAAAGGACAGTCCTCTCCGTATTGGTTACCGCCTGACGCTTGGCCACCTGTCCCACCAGGCGTTCACCTGTTTTTGTAAAAGCAACCACGGAAGGAGTGAGCCTTTCACCTTCAGCATTTGGTATAATCTTTGGTTCTCCACCTTCCATAATTGCTACCACTGAATTAGTAGTTCCCAAATCAAGTCCAATAATTTTACCCATTTTAACTCCTCCTTAATAATCGATGAATATTTATTTAGCTACCTTTACCATACTGGGTCGAACCAGTTTTCCTCTAAATTTGTAGCCTTTTTGTAACTCCTCCACCACCGTGTTTTCTTCATGGTCCGGGCTGTCAACCTGCACAACGGCTTCATGGATATAAGGGTCAAAAACCTTTCCTTCGGCTTCTATGGTTTCCAGCCCTTCTTTTTCCAGGGTTTCTTTTAACTGCTTGAATATCATCCTTACTCCGGAAGCAAACCCTTCATTTTCTCCAGCAGATTCAAGGGCTCGCTCAAAATTATCCAGGACAGGAAGAAGGCTTTTCATGAACTCAGCCAGGGCATTGTCCGCAACCTGCTCCCTTTCCTCTTTGGTCCTCTTACGATAGTTATCAAAATCTGCTTGAAGTCTCTGGAGCTGCCCAAAGAGTTCTTCCTTTTCCTTCTGTATACTTTCCAGTTCCCTGGATAGTTTTTCTTCAAAGTTTATAACTTCTTCACAGGAATCATCAAATCCTCTTTTTTCCAGGTCCTTTTGTCGAAATTTTTCTCCGCCCTCTCCCCCTTCTCCTGTAACTTCCTCACCTGCCATGCATTCCTCTTCCTTTTCAAGCTCTTCCTCCCCTTCTAAATTTCTTCTTTCCATATCTTTATTGTCATCGGATTCCCTGGCCATTTTACAACCTCCTTTAACAGTATTTACAAAATATAATCCCCAATGAATTCCCTTGGGGATGAATGTTTGTTCTTTTTCTAAAATCTACAAAGGTGTAGACTAGCTCTTCTTATAAACCTCGTTTAACCTGCTGCTCAATTGCTTGGTGATATACCCCACCACTGTTATAACCTTGGAGTAATCCATCCTGGTGGGACCCATTACCCCAATGGTTCCAATAGCTTTATCCCCAACACTATAGGTTGCCGTAATAAGGCTACAGTCCTGGAATTCTTCAATTTGAATTTCTTCCCCAATTACCACCCTCAAACTATCGGAAAGGGCCTCTTCCAGTAAATTGGAAAGAAGAGATTCCTCTTCCAGTATGCTAAAAATCTTTTTAATTTTATTTACATCTTTAAATTCCGGTTGATTTAAAATGTTTGCTGTCCCCCCCAGGTAAACCCGGCTTTCCCTTTGGAATAAAGAACTCTCTTCCAGCAGGTTAATATAGCGGTCAACAAAATCCATCTGATGGATAAGCTCCATTTTTATATCCTTTATCAAACCAGAAGTTAATCTATCTATAGTTAAACCCCTTAACCTGGAATTTAAATATTCTACCACTTTAAATAGTTCATCCGTAGAAAGCATTTGGGGTAGTTCAATAATTTTGTTTTCCACAAACCCTGTATCAGTCACTATAACTACCAGGGCCTTTTCATTATCCAGGGGGAAAATTTTAAGATTTTCAAAGGCGCTTTTTTGTAACTGAGGGCCAAGTACCAGGCTTGTATAATGGGTTAAGGTAGACAGCACCTTAGCTGACTGCTGGATTAACTGGTCTATTTCTTTCATTTTAAAGTCAAAAATCTTTTGTATCCGTTTAATTTCTTTGCCGGAAAGATTTTTTAGTTTCATCAGGGAATCAACATAGAAACGGTAGCCCTTTTGGGAAGGAACCCTCCCCGAAGAAGTATGGGGCTGTTCCAGGTACCCTAATTCCTCCAGATCAGACATTTCATTGCGAATGGTAGCGGGACTATAACCCAGGTTATAGCGGCGGGCAATGGTCCTTGAACCTACAGGTTCTGCTGACTTAATATACTCACTAATAATCACCTGCAGTATTTGTTTCTTTCTTTCCGAAAGTTCCAACGGACATCACCCCTGTTAGCACTCACCCCAGGAGAGTGCTAAATTTACTATATAAAAAATACCATTCAACATGGGATTTGTCAAGAATGGAAAAGGAATTTATAAAATATTTAAATTTTACCCGCCCTTTTAATGCCGGAAAGGGACACCACATAGTCCCGGTCAGCAAAAGTAAAAATAAACCTGCCCTCCTCCTGGAACACCAGGTTTATACTCCGGGGAGGTGAATCAATCCCTATCATATTATTAATCTCTTTTTCCGCCTGGTAAAGACCAAAAAAAAGAATAAATAGAAAAAGCAATATGCTAATGATAATACGCCTCAGTCCCATTTTTATCTCCATTTTAGATTCTAATAACCAGATTATGTTATACCTCCTGTAAAACTTCCCCTATAATTTCAGCCACATAAGTGGTGGCTCCCAAAGCCTCCTCCAGGGAATTTTTGTGGCCTCCAATTTCTAATAAAATAGAATGGGGATGAACATCCTGGTTATATACCAGGTTCCTTTTTCTTATCCCCCGGGAAAGACCGGGATATAACTCTTCACTTTTTTCGTGGAGCCTAAGGGCCAGCTGGTAGTTTTCCTGCCAGTTCTTGTAATTTGTCCCCTGAACTATTAAGGTCCTGCCCACCCTTTCTCCCTTTATGGTGGTAGTGGTTGCCTCCCGGGCAGCACCATCCCGGTGCAAATCGATAATAAGGGCTGCTTCGGGATAATTCTTAGCCAGGCTTTTTACCGTATCCACCGCTTCATGATAAGCCCTGCTCCGGGGGATATCATGAATTTCTTTATTATGAACAACCCTTGCCCCATAATCATTTTCCAGGCTTTGGGCCAGTTCCTGGGCAACACGAACTACCGTCAGGTTTAAATCTTCAGTAAAATCTTTCCCTGAGGTGGGGCGGAAGGATTCGGTAGTATGGGTGTGATATATTACCACCAGGGGACTGTTTTTTTCCAGTAAAGCTTCCCGGGCCTCTATATCCCCTTCATAATAAGATATTTCTCTATCAGAAAAAAACGCTCCCTGGGATGATCCCTCCTTATCACTGGTATTAACTTCATTAAAAGAAGAGGGATAGTCCGTTAAATAAGAAACATGCTGCATGGAAGAAATTTGTGCATTTAAAAAAGTTTTGGGATCGTGAAGGTCAATACTGGTCAAAGCATAAAGGGTAGAATTAATTACTCCCCGGGACTGGTTTTCATTAACCAGTTCCGTGTCCTCCCCTTCCTTTAGATTCTCCTCCCCTGGGCTATCCTCTTTTTCCCGGTTCATGCCTGGGATACCCTGCTCCAGTGCCTTTTTGTAAATGTCTTCCTGCCAACCTTTACTTACCTTTTCCGGGGAAACATCAAAGGATAACCTTTGAAAGGGCCCTCCTCCCCAAAAGATAAAAATAGCTGCCAGGAAAAGCACCAAAACACCCCCTGTAAAAAAATAGCGAAGGTCTTTATCCTGCCTTCTATATTTTATTCTTCTCCGGCTAGCCCTTTTCCTGATCATAGTATCACCATGTAACCTTTCATGTCCCTATTTATCATATGGTAAATTGAACTAATATATGTCTGAAAAAAGTACTTTTTACAAGAATATTTCTGCATTTAAGATCTCTTAATAAATATTGCCTCTCTCCTGATAGGGATGTTATAATTTTTCCTCGAATGATAGTTTAAGGAGGTGCATAATTATGAATAAGAAAAAACTATTAGTATTAAGCTTGGTGCTCATGCTGGTCCTGACCAGTTTCGCCCTGGGCTGTGAACCCGAAAATGACATCCCTGTCAATGATGACCTGGAACCGGAGATCCCCGAGGAAGAGCCGGAAATGGATGAGCCGGAAATGGAAGATCCTGATTACCCCGATGAGGAACCTGAAAATGAAATAGACATAGAAGAAGAACTTGAAGATCTTTAATAGCATAAGGAACTAAAAGCAGGCAATTTTGCCTGCTTTTTTCTTTTCATAAACACCTGCTAGTTATAATATTTTGTAGAATCCTCCCCATGAATTTTAGGGTGAAGGGCTGCATTCAGGCCGCTGGATATTACCAGGGATATATCTTCAATTATGGTATCTATCTCCTTAGGGGTCACCATCAAGTTTTCATTGTAGGGCTCCAGGACCTCTTTAATCAGGGCAAACCTTTCATCCCGGTCCATGTTGTTTATCACATTATAAATTTTACTGTTTTCGGGATTCTGCTTGATAAGTTTATCTGCTGCCCGATCAAGGGTATCCAGAGTTATAGTAACCGCGTCCACCACAGTAGGGACTCCCACGGCAATTACTTTAACTCCCAGGGTTTGCCTGTTTATTCCCAGCCGCTTGTTACCTACTCCCGACCCGGGGCTAATTCCTGCATCTGCAATCTGAATGGTAGTATTAACCCGGGACATATTTCTGGAAGCCAGGGCATCTATAGCAATAACCAGGTCAGGTTTAATTTTTTCTACAATCCCAAATATTATTTCGCTGGTTTCTATCCCTGTTAGACCCATTACCCCGGGAGCCAGGGCACATACGGAACGGTACCCTTCTCCTAAAACCTCCGGGGTAAGCTTGAGAAGATGCCGGGTTACCAGCAATTCCCCCACAACCCTGGGTCCCAGGGCATCAGGAGTAACGTTCCAGTTACCCAATCCTACCACCAGTATAGAGGTATTTTCTTTTAATTTCGCCAGGCGCAAAAATTCCCGGGTAAACACCTGGCTTACTTTATCCTGGAGGGCAGCATTCCGCTGACGAAGGCCTGGTACCTCTAAAGTAACGTAGTTACCCATGGTCTTACCAATTTTCCTCTGTCCCTTTTCATCTAAAACGGAAACCCGGCTAACACTGATGCCTCCCTCCTCCTGGGTTTCTACCTTAACTCCTTCAATTTCTTCCTCTGGCCTGGTAGAAATCATTTCCCTAGCTTCAATAGCCAGGTCAGTACGGAGCAGGCTTCTTTTGTTTTCCCACGAACCATCTGCCACAAAACCACCCCCTTAGCTTTAATCAAGGCTAACGAAGCTCAGTAGGAACAAAAGCGTCAATAACTCCAATTACCAGGGCGGCCAGCAGGGCACCAAATATGGAAACCCTCATGGCAGGCACTAAAAATTGGGCGGCATAGATAACCACTGCTGCTGTGATAAAACCCACCACCCCCCGATTGCGGGGAGATATTTTATCTCCAAGCAGGTTTTCAACAATAAAGCCCAGTAAAGCAATAACAATAGCAGCAAGAAGGGCTTCACCAAAACCCAGTACGGCAAAACCTGGTAGCAAAAAGCCTACAAGCATAATTACCAGGGCCGACACTATAAATCTGATAATCAATCCAAACATCTACTCACCTCCTGGTTAAACTATTAAACCTTTATTCTATAGGTTAACCAGGAGGATAAGTAATATACATTGAAAACTTCTTTTAACATTGACATTTTATTTAGATAATTATAAATTGACTTTACCAAAAGATAATCACACCTACAGGGGAAATTAGTTGCATTTTACCCCTTAAAATGTTAAAATTACAAATGGTCTTACCTGTTATTAAAATTAAAAATATAAATTTTTTATAAAGGAGGGAAGCAGATGCCTAATACAAAAACAGCCTTAAAGAGAATGAAAACAAATTTAAAAAGAGAAGAAAGAAACAAAACAGTTAAATCCAGGGTTAAATCTTCCGTTAAGGGGTTTGAAAACGCCCTGAAAGCTGAAAATAAGGAAGAAGCTCAAAAGTTTTTAACCCGGGCTTACCGTAACATAGACAAGGCAGTCTCTAAGGGAGTCCTTCACAAGAATAACGCCTCCCGGAAAAAGTCCCGGCTGTCAAAAATGTTTAAAAATAAATTAGCCATATAATCAAAAAAGAAGG
>SKLX01000057.1 GCA_007121375.1 Bacillota bacterium
ATAAGAAAATCTGCCAGTTCGCTAATTCTGTTTTTTGCCATTTCTTCACCAATAATAAAGTTTCGTATGTGGGCCTGGAAAATCCTGCGGGGTGAGCGTGCGGCAAAGTTCCTCGAGGCTTCAAATAATGTTTTTCCTGTATTGTGGTTTATAGTAACTGGGCTAATGCCTGGGACTGCTTCTTCACCGCCCAGCATACCTGATGGGCGTCCTGTCAATGCTGTATAAGTAATTAATTCTTCTTCTTCATCGTAATCGAACCCAGCTGATAGCTCCAGGTTAAGTTCTTCCATCTCCCGGAGATCCCAGCAGCCTGTATTAGAAATAAAAAGGAGAATAACAAGGAAAGCTAATAAACTTTTAACCAGAATCATTTTTTCCTCCTTTGCCCCTGATTAAAGCTGTTAAGAGGAGTAGAAGGGGAATGCCTACCTCAAAGGTAGAAAGGGCATAAACAGCAAAAGTTATAGAAAGAAATTCCAGCAAATCTGCTACTCCTTCAAAAAGGTGAATAGATAAAATCACATTTAAAATCCCCAGGGGTATAACCAAGACCCGGTAGTCCTTTAAGTTGAACCACTGGGCTGCGGCCATCACGGTAACGTAGTGAAAAACAGAAACCTTTACAAATACTCCTCCAACCCAGATAACCATTACCAATGCTTCAATTCTTTCGAAAAAATCCCCTATGCTTACCAGGCGTGCTGTCTGGATTATAGGGAATTTAAAGCGGCTCATCAATTCCGGACCAAAAATACCTATTGTTTGTATAGCTCCCAAAAATAGGAAAGTTCCTACTATAATATGGGCACCAAATGCAATTCGGTAACCTTTCTGGGGTTGGGTAAGGAAAGGGAAAATCATAGACAGGGTAATAATTTCCCCGAACCAGCTGGTTGGTGTATAGGCCCCCTTGAGAGCCGGGGTTATACCTCCTTCCAAAACTGGCTGAAGGTTCCCCAGGTTTATTTCATCCAAAACCATTACTATTAAAAAAATAAGGATGAAAGAGTTAAGTATAAATATCCATTCATTCAGCCGCCCCAGTGGCTCCAGGCCGCTTCGCACGGCCAATATTGCAAGGATAATCAGCATGGAGTTGAAAACAATAAGGGGGGTGTTAGGCATGAAGGCAGTTACCAAAAAATCGCCGAATTCTCGGACAATAATAGCATTGGTACTTAGAAAAAACCATATATACCCAAGGCCTATTATCTTTCCAATAAATTTACCCATTATTTCTTCACTATATTGAATGATGGTTTGTTTAGGGAAGCGTTTCATAAGGGTTACTACTATTAAAGAAATAATTATTCCGTTAACTGTGGCAATAATGACAGATATCCAGGCATCCTGTAATGCTTGCTGGGTGGAAATAGATGGCAGAAATAGAATGGCGGTAGCCATGATTGTGATAGCCATTAAAAGGGTTGCCTGGCGAGATGATATTTTTCCTCCTTCCAGCATATTAATTTCTCCTATTAATTACTTTCTTTTTTTGTTATAAGGGTCAGGTTTTAAATTATCTGCTTGCCTTACAGGTTCCTGAGTTCTCAGGTAACGGGGTCTTTTACTCATTGCCCACTGGGGAGCACGACCAAAAATGTCTTTAAGGTCACGGGGCATGAGAGGAACTAGCGGTGACATGTAAGGAACTCCGAAAGAACGGAGAGAAGACAGGTGAATCAAAATTACCAAAAGCCCGAACATGACCCCGAATAATCCCAGCACACCTCCAAGCAAAATTAAAGGAAAGCGCAGTATTCTTAAGGTTAAGGCTGCAGCAAATCCCGGAAGTGCAAAAGAAGCTATGGCAGTTGTGGCTACCACTATAACCATAGCCGGTGAGACTATTCCGGCCCGGATGGCAGCATCCCCCAGGACCAGGGCTCCTACTATACTTACCGCGGTACCAATAGCACTGGGCAGGCGAAGGCCTGCCTCCCTTAAAAGTTCAAATGTTGACTCCATCACAAAAGCTTCCACCATTGCAGGAAAGGGCACTCCTTCCCTGGCTCCGGCAATGCTTATCATCAGGGGAGTAGGTATTAACTCCTGATGATAAGTAGTTATAGCAACATAAAAAGCAGGAAATAAAAGAGCTATATTAAAGGCTATAACGCGAAGAATTCTAAGGAGTATTGCTCCAAACCAGGGACCTGAATAGTAGTCGTCAGCTGCCTGTAATTGTTCAAAAAAAGCAGAAGGTACTATAAAGGCGAAAGGTGTATTGTCTACCATAACAGCAATCCTTCCCTCCAGCAGTCCAGCAGCTATTATGTCAGGACGCTCTGTAAATCTAAGCTGGGGAAAAGGGGAATAGGGATTGTCCTGGATAAAATCTTCCAGGTAACCCGAACTTAAAATGCTGTCTGTGTCGATTCGTTGAAGTCGTTCCCTTACCTCCTTGACCAGTTCAGGGTTAACCAGGTTGTTAATATAGGCTATAATTACAGTAGTTTGGGTTAGACTTCCTATATAAAGTGAGTCAAACCTCAGGTGAGGGGTTTTTATACGGCGGCGTACTTGAGACAGGTTAACCTTCAGTGTTTCTGTAAAACCTTCCCGGGGCCCCCTTACCGTAGATTCATTCTCTGGTTCTTCCACGCCCCGGGCTTCCCAGGACCGTGTACAGACAACAATAAAGGAAGGGTGCCCGTCTATTAAGACTACCGTGTCTCCTGTGACCAGGTGGGCAAAGAGTTCTGAGTTTTTTTCTTTAACCATGATTTCCCCGGCAGTTAAGCGTTTTTCAAGGATTGTTTTAAAAACTTTTTTTGGTGATAGTTTCTTGTCTGTTTGAATAGATTGTGCTTCAAACAACAATGGACGCAATATATGGCCGTGAACCATATCATTACTAACCAGTCCATCTATGTACACTGCAGCGGCCCTTGTATTAGATTCGTTTCCGATAACGATTTCCCGGATAACTACATCTATGCTGTTTCCCATAACTTCTTTTATAATATCTATTCTTTTAGAAAGATTATCTGTTACCGGATAATTCTCAAATTCTTCGTTGGTTTTTTTCCCTGCCTGTTTATTTGAGTTAGATTGTTTAGCAATAGATCTTATCAGATGTTTAACATTTTTAAGTAAGGGCCACATAAAAATTCTCCTTACCATTAATTTAAAGAACTATAAAACATTTAAGACTTTAAAAAAGCTTCTCCCATTTCATGAAAGTTTATGCATATTTGACATATGCACTTTGTGATGAATGAACTGGAAGATATAATCAACGATGATGCCTTATATCGTTATATTTTCTTGAAAGGGAAATTATGGGTATGTATCGAATTATATGATTAAAAGCGTTAAAAAGTAATGGAGGTGACCACGGATGAAAAAAGAAATACAGGGGGTAGTTATAGAGTGTATCCAGGGAGATATTTCCTCCCAGGAGGATATGACGGCGGTGGTTAATGCAGCCAATGCCCAGCTGCGGCCAGGGGGAGGTGTTGCCGGGGTGCTGCACAGGGCGGCGGGCCCGGGGCTTGAAGAGGAGTGTCGGCCCCTGGCACCCATAAGGCCGGGGGAAGGGGTAATTACCGGCGCCCATAACCTTCCCAACAAATATGTTATCCACTGCCTGGGCCCGGTATATGGACAGGATAGGCCCGAAGACGAACTTCTGGCAAGCTGTTACCTGAATGCCCTGCGTTTGGCGGAGGCTAACCAGGTTGATTCTATTGCCTTTCCTGCTCTTTCTACGGGAGCTTTTGGCTATCCCAAGG
>SKLX01000159.1 GCA_007121375.1 Bacillota bacterium
CATATATAAGATAAATGATTACGATAACAGTAAATAGCTGATATAAAGGATTAAAGGAGGTAAAAATTACGGCAGGAGTAAAAAGGACCAGCCCTCCAAAGGCAATTCCCACATACTGAATTGCCCTGACAGATTTCAGGGAAA
Source organism: Bacillota bacterium (assembly GCA_007121375.1). Lineage (GTDB taxonomy): Bacteria > Bacillota > Dethiobacteria > SKNC01 > SKNC01 > SKLX01. The sequence goes on from SKLX01000159.1 coordinate 145, forward strand.
TCTCATCATAAAAAATAGTCTTAAAAAACATTACGATTAGGGGGACCCCAAGGTAATAAGTCATTGTTTGAATTTTATGGGCAACTTCCCAGCTAAAATCTGGAAACAGGTAAATAAAAAAGATTTCTCCCACTACTAGAGTCCTTATACCAATAATTATAGAAAGTAAACCAAAGTAGAGGGGGGAGTAATCCTTTTTTCTAAAAGCAAATAAAGCCAGATGGTATGCTCCGATTATCATTAAACTTCCAAACAAAAAAAGTTCAAAAGCTACATTTTTTAACCGCGAATCAATAATATGAGTCTCATTACCTAATGCTATACTTTCCAGGATACCTCAACTGCGGTGATAAAAGTTAGACACCTGTATTAATATTTCATTTTCGCCTTGTTGAGCCTCAAAGAAAGCAACCTGGGGCAGGTATTGAGGGGTCATGGCATCTCGGCTGTCTCCTAAAGTCCCGGCGGAGGCAATAAGCTCTTTATTGGCCCACAGTTTATAGGAGGTAAATATTCTGGGAATTTTTAGGGAGAGTTTGCCATTTTCATCTGCATTGATTGTTAGCCTGTATGTAGCATAACCTTTACCCGTAAGCTTTTCCTCATTTAAAATATGCCCATTCCATGAACCAGGAACATTTATAAAATCATCACTTTTTATATTGGCCTTACTTAATTCCAGGGGATACAACAGCTCATGCCAGTAAAATTCCCATTGTCCATCTAAATTGACAAAGCCTTCTTCTAATTGTGCCTGGGTTAGATTCAGAACACCTTCAATTGCCTCAGGATTTCCATGAGATGCTTGGGAACAACCTCCCGAAGGAAATAATATCAGTAAAAATATTAACAATATTAATGAAAAGATTTTCCTTTTTGTAAACATAGCTACTCCTTGATAAGCTGCAGGCATTTCCTGATGCCCTTTTTTAGCACATTTTTGTCCGTCATTTATTAAAAATAGTATATAAAGCTTTATCGACTTTCTTTAGTAATTTGTCCACGAAAAAATTTTCTTTTTCTAAATAATGCGGTGTATCTTTGGGAAAGAAAGGAATGGTTAAACCAATAATTTCAGTCAAAAAAAATACCCCTTTAAGGGGTTTTCTTACCTGGGGGTATAAAACATTTGGGTATAATATTTACCCCAAATTCCTTGATAAGCTCCGATGCCTATATGGGTAAAGGATTCGTTTAGTATGTTTCTTTTGTGGCCCGTAGAATTCATTAAAGATCGGTGGGCATTTTCAACATTTAAATTAATTGCCAGGTTTTCTCCAGCAGTGCTGAACTCATATCCAAAATGCCTTATCATATCAAAGGGAGAGCCGTATACAGGAGAATAATGGCTGAAGTATTCAAGTTCAATCATTTCCTTACTTTTAATTCTTGCTACCTCCCTTATGCCCTCATGGACCTTAAGGGGCGCTAAGCCTCTATTTGTACGCTGCTCATTAATAAGCTGCAGCATTATTTTTTCATCTTCCTCAAGGAGTAAAAGACCCGATTCCGGGTTAGACTCTACAGTCTTTCCAGGACTTGAACCCCCCAGGTCATTTTCTACGACAGAATAAATCGCATTTTTACCTCCCAGAATTACAACTTTTTTTGTTTCTCCCTTGATGACATCTGCTACCAGGGATGGAATGGAGTCATTCCGTACCATGAGCATAGGGGCATTTTCTTTGGCCGCCAAAACAGAACCTGTTAAAGCATCGGCAAAATCTGTTCCTGTAGCTATGTAAATAAGGTCAGCAGTAAAGCCTAACCGCTCCATTATTCTTACAGCGGTTTCATAACGATCAGTCCCTGCTATTCTTTCAGGAGAAGGCAGGTTGTTTTTTACCTGGCTGCTTATTACAGATTCTCCACCCACAACTATAGAGCTTGTGACACTGCCCAGAGCTTTTGTTGTATCCTTTGGTATACTGTCGGTCTCTGTAAGGAGTATGGGATAGCCCTTTTGGGCAGCATAGGGACCGATAGCCAGGGCATCGGGGAAATTGTTCCCGTAAGTTATTATGGCTTTATCGTAATGGGGAAGTTTATCAGCAATAAGCTTTGCTGTTTCAAACCTGTTTGATCCACCTATTCTTTCCGTGTTAATATCCATTTTTTTAAGGTCAGTTTCTATACTTGAGGATATGGCCCTGGTGCCTCCCAGTATAATTACTTTTTCAGCTCCAAGGCGGCTCATCTCCTCCAAAACCCCGGAGGGCAATCTATCTGGTAAGGTTAACAGTATGGGAGCATCTTTAGAAAAGGCTAAAGGAGAGCCTGCCATGGCGTCAGGAAAATCGTCTGACCTGGCAAGAATAACCGTATCTGCCTTGTCCCACCCGGCTTTTGATATTTCAATGGCAGTTTCAATTCTGGTGCTGCCATAAAACCTTTCAATTTGGAGATCTTCTCCAGCCAGGGCAACGCCTCCTATTAAACCTGATATTAATAGTATTATGAATAAGGAAACCAGTATTTTTTTATTATAAGCCATTTATCCTGCAAATTTTAACAATTATTTTTTACCACGCAGTTTCTGCCCCTGGCTTTCGCTTCATATAGCGCATCATCGGCCTTCCTTAACAGTTCGTCCACACTGGAAATTTCTTTATGATAACCCGTCAATCCTATGCTTACGGTAATATAAATCTTATCCCCTTTATATTCAGTAGGAGTATTTTGAATTTTTTCCCGCAGTCTTTCAGCTGCCAAAAGCACCTCTTCCAGGCGAGTATTGGGTAAAAGGGCACTGAATTCTTCTCCCCCCAACCTTCCCGGGATATCTGTTTGACGTAAAACTTCTTTCATGGTTTCAGCCAAGTTCCGGAGCACCATATCACCTCCACCATGGCCATACCTGTCATTGATTGACTTAAAATGATCAATGTCCAGGGTCATCAGGGAAAAAGGATGGCCATAGCGCCTGGCTCTTTTTAATTCCTGTTCCGCAGTCTCCATAAAATACCGGCGATTCCAGAGGCCTGTTAATTCATCAGTAGTGGCCATAATTCTAAGTTTTTCTTCCGCCTGCTTTCTATAGGTTACATCACTAAAGCTCCAAAGCCTCCCTTCCACCTGTCCATCATTAAGAAGGGGACAGGAAAATAGTTCTAAAATACGGCCATCCTTGCAGTATAAGGTATCCTTATCCCTCCGGGGGGATCCAGATAATTTTTGCACTTTTGCCAGGAAAGTATCCGGATTTTTAAGTTGATCCACCAGGATATTTATAAAAAACATGTAATTCCCCGTTAAATAATTCTTCCTGTCTATATCCCATATTTCTTTAAATTGAGAATTAACATATATCACCTGATCATTGTTATCTAAAACTAAAATGCCACCTTCTGCCGATTCAATAATTGTCTCCAGTTCATTTGCTTTTTTTCTAAGGGAATGCTCCGCCAGCTGTTCAATATTGGCAGCTATTTCTGCTATTTCCTGGTTTGAAAACTGGTAGCCTGATTCTTTCCTTGGTTTACCCTCCGCAATTTCCGAAATTCTTGTTCCCAGTTCTACCAGGGGCTCGGCAAATCGTTTCCCAAATATTTTACTTTGTAGTATCCCTAAAAAAATTGTC
>SKLX01000003.1 GCA_007121375.1 Bacillota bacterium
AAGGTTTTAATTATTCGTTGGTGATTAGCAAACAGTTGGAACCTGTTTGATATTGTCCGTGTAGCATCCCCTATATTAATGCATGCAATTCCACCTTGTGATAAAACTCTGTATGTTTCTTTCCAAACCTTATCCAGTTCCCTGTGCATATACTCAAATGCTTTAAAACCCTCCTGTTCCTTAAAAGCCCTTTCAATTTCTGGGTTCTGCTTTATAAACATCTCATCCCACATTTCAATCATGGGATAGGGAGGGGAGGTAACAATTAAATCTACCTCCTCATCTTCTATATTTCTTAATTCCCTGGAGTCCTGTAAAATAATTTTATGGCTGGTGTTCATAGTCTCCACCCCTGTTAACTCTAGTTAAATACCCTGATACATTTTCTTCTCAGTCTTTATTTGACCAGGGAAAGATAGATTTCTTCATAGAGTTTAACTATTTTCTCCTGCTGAAAATATTTTACTGCCCTTTTCCGGCTCCGGGAACAAAATTTCTTATATAATTCCGGTTGGGTCAATAAGTGCAGGCATCCCCGGGCCATGGCCTCCACATCTCCCACCTCATATAAAAAACCTGTCTTTCCCTCTTCCACCACCTCGGGGATTCCTCCCGCATTACTGGCCACCACGGGCAGGCCACAGGCCATGGCTTCCAAAATAGCCAGTCCGAAGCTTTCCTTTTCCGAGGTAAGAAGGAAGAGGTCGGCTTCATTTAATATGGGCAGGACATCGTCCTGGACTCCCAGGAAAGTTACCTTCTCCTTCAAGCCCAGCTCCTCCACCAGCCGGGAAGCCTGGTACCTTTCTATTCCATCTCCCACCATCAATAAACGGCAGGGGAGCTCCTCCTGGACCCGGTGAAAAACCCGGATCACATCCAGCACCCGCTTCACGGGACGAAAGTTTGAAATATGTAAAAGCATTTTTTCCCCTTCCCCGGAAAAGGAACAGGGTGAACCAGGCCCCTTATGGGGAGAATACTTTTCCGTATCTATAAAGTTGGGCACAAAAACTGGCTCGGGGCATCCGGGGAAAAACTCCAGGGTTTCCCGCTGCAGGCTCCTGGATACGGCCGTTACCGCATCGCTTTCCCTTAAACTGAAGGTGGTTATCTCTCTAAAGGAGAGGTTACTGCCCACCAAAGTTATATCGGTGCCGTGGAGGGTAGTAATTATCTTCAACCTTTCCCTGCCCACCATTTCCCGGGCCAGGTAGGCGCAGGTGGAATGGGGCACAGCATAATGGGCATGGATAATATCCAGGTCCCTTTCCCGGGCCACGGAAACTACCTTATTTACCAGGGCCAAATCATAGGGCTGAAAATCAAAAAGAGGATAGTTGGGGACCTCTACTTCGTGGTAAAAAATACCCGGGTGGTATCCCTGGAGGCGAAAGGGCTGTTGGTAGCTTATAAAATGTATTTCATGGCCCCAGTTAGCCAGGCACTTTCCCATTTCCGTAGCCACTACCCCGCTTCCCCCGTGGGTAGGGTAACATAATATTCCCACCTTCATTTACTTCTAACCTCCCAACTTCAAAAGGTCCTTTACCTTGATCATTTCCTGGGAAATCAAACCTTCCCCGTACTGGACCCCCACCAGGGAACCAAAATACTGGTCGCGGCCGCAGATAAAACGGATGAAGAGGGGAGAATTAACCATGGTTTCCATGGATACCTCCCGGGGTAACTGGAACTGGCTCTGGTGACAGGCAATAGCCCTCCATTTTTGCGAAGCATAATCACTGATATCCACCACCAGCTGGGGCTTTTCCATTTTGCTTAAAAAGTAATAATAAATCTGGGTGGGCCGGTAGGGAGTTCCCCCGGCAGGAAACTTTTTCAGGCCCGACAGGTGACAGGCTTCTCTCACCAGCCTTCCGGCATGTTCATGGTCCGGGTGCCTATCCTCGGGATAGGGGCATAATACTGCCTGGGGAGCATATTTTCTTATGATTTCTACTACCGTCTCCAGGGCCTCCCTATCAGATCTGAGGAAGGCATCGGGAAGCCCTGCACACTCCCTGAACTTCGCCCCCAAAACCTCTGCCGCCTCCTTCCCCTCCTGAGCCCTTATATGGGGAGTGCCGTTGGTAGCCCTTTCCCCTCCCGTCAAATCCACTATTCCACATCTATAGCCCTTATCTCCGTGGTAGGCCAGGGTCCCCCCAATTCCTATTTCTACATCATCGGGATGGGCTCCAAAAGCTAAAATATCCAGCAACTTAAACCCTCCTCTACCCTTTCTTGTTCTAAAATCTTCTATTTAGACTACCTCAAAAAAGTGATGGCCTGGCTCCAGGGGAAACTCTTCTGTTAATTTATCCACAAAACCCGGACCATATTTTATAATATAAGGAAAAATATTGTACTTTCTCTCCTGGGCTTCTCCCCGGGGAAGGACACTTTCTTCTAAGATGTTAAAATGGTTTAAAGCCCTTTCATTTTTAGCCTTTAAAGCCTCTTCTGCCTTATTCTTCAGGTAGTTCACTTCTTTTAATATCCTGCCCAGGTTCTTTTGGGTCAAATCCCCCAACCCCTTTTCAATTTTTATGAGCTCCTGGTGAAGGATATCATATTCTTCCCTTATGTTCTGTTCTACCCCCTGGAAGAGGTCCTGGAGCTCCCTGCTGCCCTGTTCTTTCAGGTAATTTTGGCGAACCTGCTCCAGGTCGAAAAAGTCTTCCAGGGTGAGAGAATATTTCTTCATGTGCCTTTTCATACGGGGCTCCACCAGAGTCAGGGAGGGGCGGGGATATAAGACCGGGGGCCTCAGGTCGAAATGTTCATAAAGAGGCATGAGCTGGGCAAAATAGGATAGCTCCGCCGGCCCTGCCACATAAGAAAGGGTAGGCAAAAGGACCTCCTGCATCAAGGGCCGGGTCAAAACCCCGGGGCCAAATTCTTCAGGATTATTTTCAATTTCTTTCGCAACTTCCCCTACCTGGCCCAATTTTTCCCCCTGGCGGGTCACCACCTGTCCTCCCTGGCTTAATAAAGCAGCCCTTCCTCCAGGGAGAAAAGCAAAAAGATTCAAGTGATCCTTTTCCCTTTCCACCTGCACATGGTAGCCCTTTCCCTTTAATTCCTTTTCCCTCAGGCTTAAAATCTCATGGATTTTATCCCCTTGCAGACATATGGAGGAAAGAAGCCCCCCGGCTTTACCCCTTGTCTCCGGGAGCAGAGGGTTAAACAAAATAAGGCCTGTACCCTTAAACAGCCGGGTCATTAAAAGGGCAAACCAACGGATAAAGGTATCACTTTCCCGGGCTGTATCCTGGAGAACAGCCATAATTTCTTCCTTAAACTCCGTAGAGGGAGTTTCCATATCCAGCTGATGGATTAATTTTTCTCCTTCCTCTTTAGAAAAAGGAACCCTATCCAGAGGATGACCAAAGCTGTCACCTTCCACCTGCAATTTTACAGGGAAACCTTCTGTCCCCTGTACCAGGACAGACCTGATTTCCTGAAAGTCATGGTCTTCCGAGGCAATCCAAAATACAGGGACGGCCTTCATCCCTTCCCGGGATAACTTTTGGGCCAGTTTTACGGCGGCTGCCGCCTTATAAATAGTATAGAGGGGCCCCGTCAGGACTCCCGCCTGCTGCCCCGTAACCACGGCAGCTGTATTTTTATCCTTCAGGGCCTTAATATTTTCCATGGTTTTTTCCCCCGCCCCC
>SKLX01000133.1 GCA_007121375.1 Bacillota bacterium
CTTCAGTATCATCGCCCTTAAGGACTTTGATCTGAGCGGATGTTCCATCTGTAGCCAGATTTACGGTCTCAACCACTCTTATGGTTTCATCTTCCAGGTTGGTTATGGTAATGTCTGCAGCATTCACAGTTGATACTGCTTTGTTGAAATCAACCTTCAACCACTGATTATTTGCGGTAATAGCACTTACATCAGTAATTTCAAAAGGAACGTCAATTGCATCAATCAACGCCTGTAAAGCATCAGCTACTGACTGGCTAACGGCAACGGGGCCACCAAAGATGGTGAGCTTGGAAGCAGTTGTTAGCACGTCATTCAGGTATGCTTCCACTGAAGAAGGAATGTTGTCCTGGCGAACAAAGAGGATGGGATTGGGATACACAGCTGCGCCAATAGCGTCAGCGTAATTGAACCCACCAACTATAGAATAATCAGTTGCGCCGGGATAAAATTCCTTGGCTACTTCAATGCTGGTTTCATAACGGTCGGCTCCGGCCAAGCGGTTTACGTCAGCCATACCAGCCAGTTCGTTATAAACGGCACTACCTACTACAGCAGTTCCACCAACCACATACAGTTCTTCGATTCCCAGTTCTTCAATAGCATTTTCTGTACACTCAGGAATGCTGTTCTGGCTTACCTGAAGAATAGGAGCTACATTTTCAAAGGCAGCAGGTCCTGCGGCCAGTGAATCAGCGGGGGCATATCCATTTACGATGAAAGCAAAGTTAGCAAGGTCTGCTACTTCAGATGCTTCCTGGGCGATCATGGCAGCCGTTTCCTCCCTGATTTCACCACCGATCCTGTCTACATCAAGACCTAAGGCCATCAGTTCTGTTTCTACCGTAGCGGAAACCGCTACTTCTTGGCCCAGAATAATGGCTTCAGTAGCACCCAGGTCTTCAATGACAGATTCTATTGCACTGGGCAGGGTTGCGGTCCTGGTTAACAGGATGGGCGCATCCAGGGCACCGGCCAGAACACTGGCGGCCAGGCCGTCAGCAAAGTCTCCAGCATCCTCGCCCCTGGCAATTATTACCGTGTCAGCTTCGTCGTACATTTCGGTTGCCATTTCGGCTGATGTCTCGTATCTGTCAGCACCATAAACTCTATTTACATTTTCGTTGGCATGTGCCACTCCGGTCATGCCTGCAAACAAGGTCAAAATCATTGCTAAGGCTATTAGTGTTGATATTGCTTTGGTACTTAGCGTTTTCTTCCTCATAGTCAAATAATTTCCCTCCTTTAAAATTCTCAATCTTTCAAAATAAGCTTACATTCTACTATTTGGCAGCTTCCCCCTTCCCTCATCCCTCCTTTCAAAATAATTTAATGATGATAGCAAATTCCAATGTACCATCTTATTGCCTATATTACCTATAAAAAGTATACCCCTCCTTTTCATGTCTCCTGGTTAAAATATTTCCTCTATTACTAATTCGACGTAAGAAAGGATATTCCTGCCTACAGGTTAGGTTTTAACTTAGTAAATATTACCTGCGCATGTAATTTATTCTTATGTACCCTCACCTCCTGCAAAGGATTTTCCAACACTTTAGTCTATTAAACTACATACCAGGCTATCACTACCATATTCTACTTTTTAAAAATTTTTCCTGCTTCATTGTTGGATAAAATACAAAATATTTCTTCATTTAGGATAATTAACTTCAACGGGAACTTTGGATTTCCCTGCCGATATTATCAAATTTTAATAAAATTGTTAGAATATTTCGTAAATTACCCCTCACTGAAAAATGTTCAGGTTCCTGAACATGATCAGGGCGCTGGCGCTGAAACCCAGGCTGATCAGGTATATCAGCATTACAACCTGCCGGTGGCTGAAGCCTTTTTTCAGGAGCCGGTGATGGATGTGCTCCTTGTCAGCCTTGAAAATGGGTTCCTTTTGGAGATACCTTCTTACCACGGCGAAGAGGGTATCAAAGACAGGGACGCCTAAAACAATTATGGGTATTACGAAGGCTACCATGGTTACCCCCTTCAGGAGGCCGAAAACCGCCAGGGAGGCCACGTTAAAGCCTAAAAAGAGGCTCCCCGAATCCCCCAGGAAAACCCGGGCGGGAAAGAAGTTGTACTTGAGAAAGGCTATTACGGATCCCGCTAAAGCCAGGGCCATAAGGGTAACCAGGGTCTGGCCCATGAAAAAGGATATGGCGGCAAAGGTTACCAGGGCTATGCTGGATATGCCGGAAGCCAGCCCGTCCAGACCGTCTATCAGGTTTACGGCGTTGGTTATGGCCACTATCCACAGGACGGTAAAGGGGATGGTCAAAAGGCCCAGCTCTATAAACCCGTCGAAGGGGTTGTTTAAAAAATTAACCTGTACCCCAAAGGCAGCCACTATCAATGCGGCGGCTATCTGCCCCTTAAGCTTCAGGAGGGGAGAAATACCCCATATATCGTCCACGGCTCCCAGTATTAATATGAGGGTGCCTCCCAGGATAATACCTAAAACCTGGAGGTTAAAGTCCATAAAGAATATAAGGGATATTATAAAGCCAATGTATATGGCGACTCCCCCCAGGCGGGGCATTATTTTCCGGTGAACCTTCCGGGTATCCGGCTTATCCAGGGCTCCCACCCGATAGGCTAACTTAATTACCAGGGGAGTTACCAGGAGAGTCAACAAAAGGGATACTAAAAGGGTATATACATAAACCATAAGCTGTACCTCCTAGAGGGACGAGGGCTGCCGGCTTAAATCCACCCGACCCTCGCCGATCCTTACCACCTTAAAGCCCGCATCTTCCCACAGTTTCCTGTCCAGGACCCGGCGGGTATCCAGGACCACCCGGTTTCTCACCAGGGGGGCTATCTCCCGGGGATCCAGGAGCTTGTATTCCCGGTGGTCGGTAAGAACCACCAGCAGGTCTGCTCCTTCCACGGCCTGGGAAAGGCTGTTCCAAATGAGCCCCTGGGCAGCCAGGTCCTCCTTTTCCACGTGGGGATCATGGATCCCCAGGGACAGGCCCTTTTCCTGGAGTATCTCCGCCACTTTCAGGGAGGGGCTTTCCCGCAGATCGTTCACATCTCCCTTGTAGGCCATGCCCAGGAGGGCGGCCCGGGGACTGGAGGAGTCCTTCAAAGCCTCCAGGACCAGTTCTGCCACGTAAGAGGGCATACCGTCGTTTATTCTCCGGGATTGGGCTATAAGCCGGGCCTGGGTCGGGGCCTTTTCCACAATGAACCAGGGATCCACGGCCAGACAGTGGCCTCCCACCCCTGGACCGGGCTGGTGCAAATTTACCCGAGGGTGTTTGTTGGCCAGTTCAATGGCTTCCCCCACGTCTATGCCCAGGCGGGAGGAAATCAGGGCCAGTTCGTTGGCCAGGGCTATGTTCACATCCCGGAAGGTGTTTTCCATGAGCTTAACCGCTTCTGCCGTGGTGGCATCGGTAAGGTACATTTCTCCCTTTACAAAGGAGCGGTAGAGGGATTCGGCCCGGCGGGAGGATTCTTCGTTAATCCCTCCCACAATACGGTTGTTGTAGACCATTTCCTCCATGATCTTGCCGGGGAGGACCCTCTCGGGACAAAAGGCTACCATGAGCTCTTCCCCTATCTTCAGGCCGCTTTCAGCCAGAAGGGGACAGAGGAGGTCCCGGGTGGTCCCCGGGCCTACGGTGGATTCCAAAATCACCAGGTTACCGGGGC